>DASUYB010000128.1 GCA_036377595.1 Longimicrobium sp.
CTTCAAGCGCGCGGTGGACCGGCTCACCGATCGCGCCCTGGAGCCGCGCGACCGCGACGATGCGTCCACCTGGGCCGTGGTGCTCGACGGGCTGCTCGAGGAGCTGGCCGCCGAATACCCGGCCTGCGCGCGCAACGGGCCCGACGCCGACCCGCGCGCCTGCCTGCGCGCCCGCGCCCTGGCGCGCGCCGCCCGCGACGCCGGCGAGCGGATGGTGGCCGCCCGCCGCTCCGACGCGCGCACCATGCTCCGCGACGACCTGGACCGGCTGGTGATCGCCGTGGAGCACCGGTCGCTGCCGCCGGGCGAGGTGGAGCCGCTGATCCGCGCGCCGCAGCGCATCGCCCGGCGCTACCGGCCGTCGGGGCTGGGCCGCGTCGGCGCGTACGTGGTCGGCCAGCTCCTGCGCAGGCGTCCGCGCGGGCCGAGGATACCGTAGAAAAGATAGTCCTGAGTCCTAAGTCCTGAGTCCCAAGTGCTGAGTGCTGAGTGCTGAGGGGCACAGCAGGAAGCCTGGGATCTTTCACTTAGGACTTAGGACTCAGGACTTAGGACTTTCTCCGAAGATCAGGATCGACGTCTCGATGGATATCAAGACGGGCGAGCGGCGCCTGGTGAGCATCCGGCGCTTCGTCCCCCAGCACCGCCGCGGCGAGTACGCGCAGGCGTGGGCCGAGCTGCACGCGGCCGCGACCTCGAAGGGCGCGCACGCGTGGCACTTCGTGAGCGGCGACACTCCCGGCGTGTTCCTGGAGTTCCTGGAGTTCGGGCCGGAGAGCGACGTCCGCAGCGACCCCACCGTGCTCGAGGCCATCCGCAACCTGCACACGGAGTTCGGGATGCCCTACCCCACGCCCAACACGCTGGAGGAGTGGGTGGAGATCGCCGCGCCGCGGCGCGAGGTGCCATGAGCGGCGACCGCGACCGCCTCCTGGCGCTGCTGGTGGAGCGCTCCTTCCGCGTCGGCGATTTCGTGCTGTCGTCCGGGGCGCGCAGCCGCTACTACGTGGACGCGCGCACCACCACCACCCACGCCGAGGGCCAGGCCGTCGTCGGGAGATTGGGACTCGCCGCCATCCGCGAGGCCGGGCTGCGCCCCGCGTCCGTCGGCGGGATGACCTTGGGCGCGGACCCCGTCGCCTACGCCATCGCCCACGCGTCGTGGCTGGCGGGCGATCCGGTGAACGCCTTCACCGTGCGCAAGGAGCCCAAGACGCACGGCACCGGCAAGCGCGTCGAGGGCTGCTTCGCCGCGGGCGACGAGGTGGTGATGATCGAGGACACGGTCACCACCGGCGCCAGCACGCTGAAGGCCATCCAGGCGGTGGAGGCCGAGGGCGGCACCGTGCTGGCCGTGCTCGCGCTGATCGACCGCGAGGAAGGCGGCCGCGACGCCATCGAGCAGGCCGGCTACCGCGTCCTCACCCTCGTCCGCGTCAGCGAGCTGATGCAGAGGATGGAGAACGGCGGAGGAGGGTGAAGGGGATGGGGATGGGGATGGGGATGGCGGGTTGGGCGCGAAAATGCGAGTGAACTCGCGGCTACAACCACACACAGTCCGCCTTCGCGGACTTCGATGCCAACGAACCCCTCGCGGCGCCATGCCTCGAGGGGTTCTTCGTCCCGCGACCATACCGCGCCGACGTCATCCTGAGGCCGGCCAGACCGCACTCTCGTCCGCACGAATGGCTGCAGGCCGAAGGATCTATAGCCAGTCACGGCATAGACTTGCGGGTCCACACGAGTGCTTGAGGCGGACTCCTTCGCGCACGAAGCGAGAACACTCCGCGCGTGTCCTCGACTAGCGTGCCGACGCGGTTATAGATCCTTCGGCCTGCGACCTTCTGTGCAGACGCTGATTACGGTCTGACCGGCCTCAGGATGACGTCGGGCGGGGTTCGCGTGAAGGGCAGCGGTCGCGCGTACTCGGCGCTTCACGCTCTCCCGGCTCGCGTGGGTCGGGATAGATGATCGCTGCGAGCGCCGGCACATCGGCCGAGCCGAGGCCGGTAGTCCGCGAAGGCGGACTTCGTGTGGTTGTTGCCGCGGTGCCGCGGTTTCAACCGCCCCTCTCGACCTCACCCGTGCCCACGTACCGCATCTCGTTCGTCTGCTCGAAGCCGAGGCGTTCGTAGAGGCGGCGGCCCTCGGGCGAGGCGTGGAGGACGAGGCTGGCGACGGCGTTCCCGCGCGCCCACATCATCAGCTCGCGCATCAGCAGCTCGGCGATGCCGCGGCGGCGCCACGCGCGCTCGGTGAACACGTTCACGATCAGCCCCTGCCGCCCGCCGATGATCTCCCGACGCGCCAGCGGCCGCGGCATCAGCGGGCGCAGCTGCAGCCCCGCGCCCGCCACGATCTCCTTCGCACCGACGGGCGACGCCACCCACGCCACGTACTCGCCCGCGGGGATCGCCGCCTCGATCCATGCTCGGGTCGTATCCTCCAACTCAGTGTAGAGCGCGTCCGGCAGGTCGCCCATGTCGCGGAACATCTCCGCGCGGTGGTACGCCAGCACGTCGGCGTCGTCCACCGTGGCACGGCGGAGGGTGATGTCGCTGCTCATCTCGGCGGTGCTGGATCGCTGCGGGACGACGGGGAGCCGGCAACCTGCACGCGCGACCCCTCCGGCAGCAAGCAGCCCCTCGCGGAGCTTGCGCCGCGAGGGGCTGTCGTTCGAGCACTCGGCCACTCAGCCACTCAGCACTCACGCACCCGCCCCGGCCGGCTCCGCCTCCAGCTGCATCCGCACCCGCTCACGGAGCGCCTCCAGTGCCGGCTCCACCGGCTTGGGGTGCTTGAACACGCGGAACGTCTTCCAGATCCCCTCCCACCACCCCAAGGTGCGGTAGGGGTAGCCGTTCTCCTGGCACCACCGCCGCAGCAGCGGGCTGATGCGCGGGTAGTACGGGTGGCTGATGCCGGGAAAGAGGTGGTGCTCGAGCTGGTACTGCGCGCCGCAGCACAGCAGGGTTCCCAGCCAGCCGGTGCGGTAGTTCACCGTGGTCACCGTCTGCAGCAGCACGTAGTCCGAGTGCCGCCGGTACTCGCCGCGCGTGCCGTGCCCCTCGGTGGGAAGGAACTTCGCCTCGACCGGAAAGTGCGCGGGGGCGGCGGTCGCGAACACCGCGTATCCCGTGAACGCGCTCCGCAGCAGGTAGAACACGGCCACCTGCCCCGCGGGGAACCAGAGGAGCGGCAGGCCGATCCAGAAGAGGGAGTGCGAGGTCACGGCGGCCAGGTCGATCCAGTGCAGCCGTGTGCGCCGGCGCGGGTCGCGCAGCACGGGCACCAGGAAGGCCCACGACGCGCGGATCATGTTCAGCGTGGTGAGCGCCACTGCCAGCGGCACCACCACCCACTGGTGGCGATAGTACCAGCGCCGAACCGGCCCGCCGGACTGGAACTCCTCGGGGGTCAGCGCGAACCAGGGGAGGAGGTCCACGTCGTCGTCCAGCCCCACCACGTTGGGCGTGGCGTGGTGCACCGCCACGTGCTTGTTCCACCAGTAGTGCGCCGACGCGCCGAACCACACGCCGTAGCCGAACAGCGTCAGCGCCTTGTTCACCCACAGCCGCCGGCTGGTGGCGTTGTGCGACGAGCTGTGGGTGTGCGTGGTCATCCCCAGGTTTCCCAGCGTCATGGCCACCAGCGCCGCGGCCTTCGCGGGAATTCCGGGAACGACGAGGAAGGCCACCGCGCCGCCGGCGCCCAGCGCCACGAACAGCGCCAGCTCGGCCAGCAGCCGGGCGGTGGGCCGGCGGTGGAAGCCGCGCGCGGCCAGCTCGCGGTTCAGGGCCGTCAACGCGTGCACGGCGCCCCGCCGCTAGACGCGGTGCAGCGGCATGGGCGCCGCGTAGTCGCGCGCGAACAGCACCTGGTACAGCGCGGCGTCCGAGGCCCAGGCCGCCGCCACCGCGCAGCTCAGGTAGTACTCCCACATCCGCTGGAAGCGGGCGTCGTACCGCTTCTGGTCGAGCGTGTGCTTGTTGGCGCGGAAGCGGTTCAGCCAGTGGCGCGCGGTGTAGCCGTAGTGGCGGATGAAGTTCTCCACGTCGCGGATGGCCAGGCCGTGCTGCTCGCACCCGTGGGCCAGCTCCGAGAGCTTGGGCTGGCCGGTGCCGGGGAGCGCGTACTTCTGGATGAAGGGGTCGTGCACGTTGGTGTGCGTGTTGGCGCCCACCACGTGCAGTAGCCCGGTGCCGTGCGGCGGCAGCACCGCCGCGATGCGCTCGAAGAAGCGGCCGTACTCCTTCCGCGGCAGGTGCTCCATCATCCCGATGCTCACCACCCGGTCGAAGCGCCCGTCCACGGTGCGGTGGTCGCGCAGCTCCAGCGTCACGCGGTCGGCCAGCCCCGCGTCGGCGATGCGCCGGGTGCCGTGCGCCTGGTGGCGCCGGCTGGTGGTGATCCCCACGCCGGTGGCGCCGTAGTGCTTCGCCGCGTGCATCAGCATCCCCCCGAAGCCGCAGCCGATGTCCAGCACCCGGTCGCCCGGCCGCACCCCCAGCTTCTGGCAGATGCGGTCGAGCTTCTGGATCTGCAGCTGCTCGATGGTGTCGTCGGGCGAGTGGGCGTACCCGCACGAGTACATCATCGCCACCGGGTCCAGGAAGCTTTCGAACAGGTCGTCGCCCAGGTCGTAGTGGAACTGCGCGTGGCCCCAGTGCGGGCGGCGGAAGAGGTTGGCCAGCTGGATGCGCCCCACCTTCACCGCCGTGGCCAGGTCGCCCTTCACCCGGCGGTCCAGCCGGTTGCGCAGCAGGATGGTCAGGAAGTCGGAGATGTCGCCTTCCTCCATCTCCCAGTCGCGGTCCATGTACGACTCGCCCAGCCCCAGGTTGCCGCCGGCCAGCACGCGGCGGAAGAAGCGCTCGTCGTGCACGCGCACCGCGGCGCCCGGCTCGCCCTCGCCGCGGCCCACCACCCGCTCGCGGCCGTTCACCGCGAAGCGGATGCGCGCATCCTCCACGTGCCGGTCCAGCAGGTCCAGGAACACGCGCTCGGCGGCGCTCGCGGGGCCGGGGTCGCGGCGCGGGGCGGGCGCGGTGGCGGGTGCGGGCTCGGAGGTGACGGTGGGCATCGGCGTCTCCTGGGGATGCGCGGGGAGAGGGGGTGCCGGTTACGGGGTCGGGCGGTGGCGTCGGGGTGGGGATGAACGGCGTTCCACGTCGAGCGAATGCCCGGCGGCGGGATTCCGCCCGCACGACTTCGGACGTTTTCTATTACTAGCCTTGAACAGCTGTTTGGGAATGGAGATGATGGGCGGGGGCTCCGCGGCGGGTCAGCCGCGGACGATGGCGTTCCACACCGCGTCCACGTCGCCCAGGTCGGCGAAGACGTGGTCGGCGCCCGCGGCGGCCAGCTCGTCGGCGGGATGGTGTCCGGTCGCGGTGGCGATGGTGCGCACGCCGAGATGGGCGCCGCACGCCACGTCCAGCGGGGTGTCGCCGACGATCACGATCTCCTTGCCGCTGAAGCAGATCCCCGTGGCCGCGCGGGCGCGCTCCACGGCGATGGCGGGAAGCTCGGGACGGTGCCCGTGGTCGCTGCCGAACGCGCCCACGCGGAAGCGCCGGAATCCCAATCCCGCCGCGTCGACCTTGATGCGCGCGCCCTCGCGGATGTTGCCGGTGAGCACCCCCAGCACCATCTCCGGCCCGCCCTCCTCCACCCGCTCCATCAGCTCGGGGATGCCGGGGTGCGCGGCCACGTGGATCTCGCGGATCTCGCGGTGCAGGTTCTCGACGTAGCGGAACCAGAGCGCGGGAAGACCGGCGTCGATCTCCGCGTCGTCCACGTCGGCCGAGCGCAGCAGGTCGCGCACGATCTCGGGGTCGGTGCGCCCGGCGAACGAGTAGCCGGGGAGATGGCCGGTCGTGCCGAACACCTCCATCAGCGCGCGGTGGATGGCCCGCTTCCCCGCGCCGTCGGCGGAAAGCAGGGTGCCGTCGATGTCGAACAGGACCAGCCGCCGCATACGCCTCCCGCAGGGTGGATCGCCCGCGCCCGCACCGGCGCGCGCATCCATCGTATCGCGCCCGCGCCCGCCTGTCACGCGCCGCCCCGAACCCGCCCGAAATCGCCGGGCCCCTCCCCGGCATCACCCCCGGCGCCTTCCCGGCAACTTCCATCAAGCGAAAAGCGGTGCGTGCTCGCTACGGTGGACCTGGACCGCGCGCGCATCGTCCCGCTTCCAGGCGGCGCGGTCATCCCCACCGACCCGGGATCGCGCGGACGGTGGGTGACGGGAGCGGGGCGGAGATGGAGATGGACGCGCTGTCAGACGCGATCGCGCGCTGGATCGCACCGCTGGCCACCGCGCCCGCGGTGGGGATCCTCACCGGCGTGCTCGTGGTGCTCGCCGCCGCCTTCTTCGTAATGGGGAGCCGGCGATTGCGGCACACCCCCGAGCGCACGCTCGACCGCCGCCAGGAGGGCTACACGGCCGAGCTGGCGCTGGGCGCGCTCGAGCGGATGGGGCCACTGGGACGGCGGCTCTACCTGGTGCAGGAGGTCACCCTCGACCTGCTCTTTCCCGCGGCGTACGCGCTCTGGCTGGCGGCGCTGACCGGGATGGCGCTCGGCTACCTGCACCCGCGCGGGTGGTGGCCCTGGCTGGCCTGCGCCGTTCCCGTCCTGGCCGCGGTGTTCGACTACCTGGAGAACGCGCTCGTCGTGACGCTTCTCCTCGGCGTGGGCCGCGGCAGCCGGCCCGCCGGCGCGGCGCGCGCGGCCGCGTTCGCCACCCGGGCCAAGTGGCGGCTGTGCTATGCCTCGCTCGCCATCTCAGCGGCGCTCTGGGGCGGCGTCCTGGTCGACTGGATGCGCGACATCCGCTGACGCCGACCCGCCCGCCCGATCCTTGCGACGCCCCCGGGGAGATCGCCGAGGTGACCGACGACGGGGCGGGGAGGAGATGGCGAAGCGCGGCGAGACGGGGCGGCCCGAGGCGGTGATCTTCACCGGCGTGCAGGCGTCGGGGAAGAGCACCTTCTACCGCGAGCGGTTCTTCGAGACGCACGTCCGCATCAACATGGACATGCTGAAGACGCGCCGCCGCGAGACCCTGCTGCTGGAGGCCTGCCTGCGCGCGCAGCAGCCGTTCGTGGTCGACAACACCAACGTGCTGGCGGCCGAGCGCGCGCGGTACATCGCCGCGGCGCGCGCGGCCGGCTTCACCGTCACCGGCTACTTCTTCCGCGTCACTACGCGCGAGGCCATCGCCCGCAACCGCGCGCGCACGGGGAAGGCGGTCGTGCCCGTCCCCGGCATCCTGGGCACCTACAAGCGCCTGGAGGAGCCGCGCTGGGACGAGGGCTACGACGCGCTGTACGCCGTCACCCTCACCCCCGCCAACCTCTGGATCGTCGAGGAGATGCCGCGCGAACCGTCCGAGCCCGCCTCGAGCTGATCCCGTTCTGGCCGGACGAACGTACATCCCGGGAACTGCCTTGTCTCACGCGGAGACGCGGAGACGCGGAGCACTGATCGAGGCTGTTTCCGCGTCTCCGCGTCTCCGCGTGAGTCCAGGGGTGCCCGGGAGCGGCACGGTCATTTGCGGATGGGCATGGCGGCGGCAGAAGCAAGCGCCCCCGCCGGCTCAGTCGGCGGGGGCGCTGCTTCATATCGAGCACGGGCAGACTCGATTTCTTTGTGAATCCAATCGCACCTCCCATTCGATCAGCTCAACGGATGGGATCTCCCGCCCGCTTCGTCGCGTCTTTCAGGTACTGCACCACCTGCTCGCGCGTGACGCCGGGGAAGTCGTCGAGGAAGGTCTCCAGCGTATCCCCCGATTCGATGTAGTCGAGCAGCGTGCGCACGGGTACGCGCGTTCCGACGAACACCGGGGTGCCGCTCATGATCTCCGGGTCGCTGTGCACGACGGGCGTTTCAGGCATGGCCGCCAGCCGGTCGGGGTGGATGCGATCCTTCGACCCGAAGCTAATCTCGGCGAGCACGAGCGCCAATCAAATTCGCGCTACTGCACTACCCGCCGCACCTCGCCCAGGCCTACGGCGGCGCCGCCGCGGCGGGGGTCGCTGGCGCCGGTCAGGTAGCCGCTGGGAAGGAGGATGATGGTCTGCACGTCGCCCTGGAAGCCGTCGCGCTCCTGCACGGCGTGGCCCATCGCCCGCAACCGCGCCACCGTGCTGTCCTCCAGCCCGCGCTTCTCGTAGCGCAGCGTGTCCGGCAGGTGCTGGTGGTGCAGGCGCGGCGCCAGCTCGGCCGTGCCCACGTCCATGTCGAAGTCCACGATGTTGCTCACCATCTGCGCGATGGAGGTGATGATCGTGGACCCGCCCGGCGTGCCCGTCACCGCGCGCAGGCGGCCGCGGCCGTCCAGCACGATCGTGGGTGCCATCGCCGAGAGCATGCGCTTGCCGGGGGCGATGGCGTTCGCGCTCCCCTGCACCAGCCCGAACTGGTTGGGCACGCCGGGCTTGGAGGTGAAGTCGTCCATCTCGTTGTTCAGGATGATCCCCGTCCCCGCCACCACCACGCCGCTGCCGTACAGCGAGTTCAGCGTGGTGGTCACCGCCACCGCGTTCCCCAGCTGGTCGACGATGGAGTAGTGCGTGGTGTTGGTGCCCTCCGCCGGCGCGGGGCCCAACCCGGGCGCCACCTGCGTGGACGGCGTCGCCCGGTCGAGGCTGATCGTGCCGCGGCGCTGGGCGATGTACGCGCTCGACAGCATCCGCGCGACCGGCTGGGGGACGAAGTCGGGATCGGCCAGGTAGGTGTTGCGGTCGGCGTAGGCACGGCGCGCGGCCTCGGTGAAGAGGTGCACGTAGCGCGGGCTCAGGAAGCCCGCCGCGCGCAGGTCGTACCCCTCCAGGATCTTCAGCATCTCCGCCATCGTGGCCCCGCCGGACGAGGGCGGGGGCATGGAGATGACGGTGTTGCCGCGGTAGGTGAAGCGGATGGGATCGCGCCAGATCGCCCTGTATCGGGCCAGGTCGTCGCGGGTGATGAGGCCGCCGCCGCGCCGCATCTCTTCCTCGATCAGCTCGGCGGTGCGCCCGCGGTAGAAGCCGTCGGCGCCCTGCGCCTGGATGCGGCGGAAGGTCTCGGCCAGGTCGCGCTGCACCAGCCGGTCGCCGACCACGGGAAGGCGGCCGCCGGGGAGAAAGATCTTCTGCGTCTCGGGGAAGCGGTTGACGGCGCCCTGGTTGCGGCGCAGCGACCCGGCCAGCCGCTCGTGGATGACGATCCCCTCGGCCAGGTTGATGGCGGGCTGCACCAGCTCGGCCCACGGCAGCTTGCCGAAGCGGCGGTGCGCCTCCCACATCCCCGCCACGGAGCCGGGGACGCCGGAGGCGAGGTGCCCCACCAGCGAGAGCGAGTCGCGGATGTTGCCCCGCGCGTCGAGGTACATGTCGCGCGTGGCCCGCATCGGTGCCGCCTCGCGGAAGTCGAGCGCGGCGACCGTGCCGTCCGCCATGCGCACCACCATGAATCCCCCGCCGCCGATGTTGCCGGCCTCGGGGTTCACCACGGCCAGCGCGAAGTGCACGGCCACGGCGGCGTCGACCGCGTTGCCGTTGCGGCGCAGGATCTCGGCGCCCACCTCGCTGGCCACGCGGTCGGTGCTCACCACCATCCCCCGCGCCGCGATGGTGGGGGCGATGGAGCCGCGCTGCATCTCCCACTGCCGCGGGAAGGTGACGTCGGCGGGGTCGGCGGCCGGCGACGCGGCCGTGCGCGTTCCCGCCGGGACGGCGGAGCTGGCGGCCAGGACGAGCGGGAGGAGCGGAAGGAGCGCGCGGCGAAGCAGCATCGGCGTGTCGGTCGGCACGAGGAGCGCGGGCGATCGGTGGCGTGTGGTTGGATATTGCCGAAGCCGCGCGAGGAGGGCAACGGGGGGAGGGCCGTGCATTCAATCACCGCACGCGAAAACCCTTCGCGGCTGCGCCGCGAAGGGGCCCTCTCCCCCCGGCCCCCTCCCCCAAAACCGACTGGGGGAGGGGGAGACCTCAGCGCGGGGAGAGGGTTCGGCACCTTCATGTTGAATCCTGCCCGCCACGGGCGGGCCCCACCCCCGGCCTCTCTCCACGAGGGGGGCGGGATGGGGGCCAGGGATGAGGGAGGGGAGAACTGCGTGCACGATCAAGGCGGCTTGCTGTCCCCTGTCCTCTATCCGCTCCCTGCTCTTACTCTCCCTCGTGGTAGTCGGGGGCGTAGGGCTGCTGGCCGTGCGGGTCCTGGGCGCGGAGGTGGCGCAGGAGCGCGGACGCTTTCGCCATGCGGCTGCCCAGGTTGCGCGCGGTGGTCAGCTCGCTCTCCACCGGCTGGCGCGAGCCGTCGCCGCCGGCCAGCGTGCCGGGGCCATACGGGCTGCCGCCGACGCCGTCCGTCACCATGATCTGCGGGTTCTGGCCGTACGGGGTGCCCACGAAGATCATCCCCAGGTGCAGCAGCGGGATCAGGCTGGTGATGATCGTCGTCTCCTGCCCGCCGTGGATCGTGGCCGTGCTGGTGAAGATGCCGGTGGCCTTGTCCTCGAGCTCGCCCTTCTGCCACATCCCCCCGAGCTGGTCGAGGAACTGCTTGACCTGCGCGGGCATGTTGCCGAAGCGCGTGGGGATCCCCCAGATGATCCCGTCGGCCCAGCGCAGGTCGTCCTGGGTGGCCTCGGGGATCTCCGCCATGGCCTCCTGCGCCTTCACGTACCACTCCTGCGTGCTCATCGCGCGGCGCGCCTCCTCCAGCTCGGGGATGCGCCGCAGCCGCACCTCCACCTCGGGCACGTTCCGCACGCCCTCGACCACCGCCTGCGCCATGCGGTGGATGTGGCCGTAGCTGCTGTAGAACGCCACCAGCACCTTCGTCGCCATCCCGTCACCCTCCGTCCCCCCATCGGTCCCCGCGGTCGCTGCGACCCTCATCGCAACGAAATCTCACCGGTGGGGAGATGGCAGGCGGCGGACCCGTCCGGTATCAGCGCGGCGCCTCAGCGGCCGGGATGCGTGACGGTGGATTCGAGGCGGTGGATGGCGTCGCGGACGGCGGGCGGGAGCGGGACCTTGCGGCCGTTCGCGTAGTCGTAGGAGACGAGGATCCCGCCGCCTTCGGCCGCCACCTCGCCCTGCGCGCGGCTGACGATGCGGTATTCCTGCGTGAAGCGATCCTCGGCTACATCGACGGTGCGCGCGCCGACCAGCACGAAATCCGGCCACTCGAGCGGGCGGCGGAAGCGCGCCTGGGTGGAGTGGAGGATGGGCCCCACGCCGCCGTTCTCCGCCTCCTGCCGGAACCCGATGCGCTCCAGGTACTCGATGCGCGCGCTCTCGAAGTAGCGGAAGAACACGATGTTGTTGACGTGCCGGAACCAGTCCATGTCGCCCCAGAACACCGGGAGCTCGACCACGACGGGGTAGGCGGAGAGGAGGGATGCGGGGTTAGGCATCGTGCGGGAGTGCTGAGTGCTGAGTGCGATTCGCTCGCTGCTCCGTCATGGGCGCGGGTGCGGCGCCGCGTGGCCCTCTCCCTGGCGCTTCGCGCCTGTCCCTCCCCCAAAACCGACTGGGGGAGGGACGGGGGCTCGCTTCGCTCGCGGGCACTTAGCGCGGACGGAATGCCAACTTACAACGCCCCCGCCGCCCCCAGCCCCGCCGCCCGTCCCGTGGCCCAGGCCCAGCAGAAGTTGTAGCCGCCGATGGGGCCGAAGCAGTCCAGGATCTCGCCGCAAAGGTAGAGGCCGGGGACGACGCGGCTCTCCAGCGTGCGCGGGTCCACCTCGCCCAGCGGCACGCCGCCGCCGGTGACCTCGGCCTTCTTGTACCCCTCGTCGCCCGTCCAGGGCAGGCGGTAGCGGGTGAGGCGCTCCACCAGCCGCGCCCGCTCGTCGCGGCGCAGCTGCGAGAGGGTGCGGGCCTCCTCGATCTCCGACTCCGCCAGCAGCGTGTCCGCCAGGCGCGTGGGGAGATGGCGGCGCAGCAGGCCCAGCACCGTGCCCGTCGAGCGCTCCAGCAGCAGGCGCTCCCACGCGGCGGCGTCGAGCTCCGTCCATCGCGCGAAGACGGGCTGCTCGGCCGGCCTGCGCGCGCGCACCGCCGCGTGCGAGATGTTGAGGACCGACGGGCCGCTGTAGCCGCGGTGGGTGAAGAGGAAGCCGCCCGCGGCCGCCAGCGACCCGCGCTCCAGCGGCGCCTCCAGGTGCGCGGTCAGCGACACGCCGGCGAGATGCGCGTGCACCGCCGGCTCGGTGGTGAGGGGCGTCAGCGCGGCGTACGTCTCGTGCAGCGTGTGCCCGAGCTGGCGGACGATGCGCAGCCCCGTGCCGTCGCTCCCCGTCTGCGGCACGGAGAGGCCGCCGGTGGCGATGACGACCTTCGCCGCGCCGGCCGTCTCGCCGCCGGCGAGGTGGATGCGCCAGGGGACGTTGCCCGACGGCGGGTCGATCCCCACCACGTGCGCGTCGAAGCGGAGGCGCGCGCCGCGGCGGCGGGCCATCTCCAGCAGCCCGTCGCGGACGTCGCGCGCCTTGTTGCTGGCGGGGAAGAGCTTGCCGCTCTCGTGCTCCAGCGCCAGCCGGATCCCCATCTCCTCCTCGAAGAAGCGGCGCTGATCGGCCAGCGGCCAGGAGAGGAGGATCTTCCGCAGCGAGTTGCGCGACGATCCGGTGAAGTACTGCGCCGGGTCCATCTCCGACGGCAGCACGTTGCACCGCCCGCCGCCGGAGATCAGGATCTTCCGCCCGCCGTCCCTGGTGCGCTCCAGCAGCAGCACGGGCGCGCCCGCGCCGGCGGCGAAGATGGCCGCCATGGCCCCGGCCGCGCCCGCGCCGATCACCGCGATGGGGAGGGACGGCGTCGTCACGATCCGGGCGCGGCGGGGTCCGGCCGCGGCGGCGGCAGCAGGAGCAGCGCGCGCAGGTCGATGAGCGCGTGCAGCGCGATCGGCACCCAGAGCGTGCCGGTGGCCAGGAACAGCGCGGTCATCACCAGCGCCAGCAGGGCGGTGCCCAGCATCCCCGCGATTCCCTGGTAGCCGTGGTCCAGCCCGAACACCGCCGCGGCGAGGACCCCCCCCGCGATCAGCCCCAGGTGGAGCGGTCCCTCGGCCAGCCAGCGGATCAGCCAGCCACGGAAGATGATCTCCTCGCACACGCCCACGGCCAGCGACAGCGCCGCGAACCAGAGCCGCTCCGCGCGGGTGCGGGGGAGCACGAAGGCGATGGACTCCATCTGCTTCCGCGCCCGCTCGCGCGCCGCGGGGTTGGCGCGCGCCAACAGCACCGGAAGCACGGCGCCACCGAGCAGCCCCGCGAGGAGGGGGATGGCGACCGCGGGGCTCGGGCCGATTCCCATCCGCGCCGCCTCCGCGGGTGGCGTGAACAGGAGGCGCGCCGGAACGGTGGCCAGGAGGAGCGCGGCCGCCACGGCCTGCCACGCGATGGTCACCTGGTACGCGCGGATGCGCACGAGCGGGTCGGTGCTCGTCTTCAGCCGCCGCGTCTCGTGGCGGTCCCAGATGGGAAAGACCACCACCAGGAAGACGAGGAGCGCCGCGTGGACGATGGTTGCCGTCATGGCGCGCGGAAGATCGTCACCGCCGTGTCCTCGAAGTCGTGGCGCTCGCCGGGGAGCGGGAGGTCGTGGTCGTGCGCGTGCTCGACGGTCAGCACGCGCGCGAACGGCGCCTTCATCCACGTCTCGACCAGCCGGTCGAGCTGCCCGGAGCGGTACGGCGGGTCGGCGAACGCCACGTCGTACGCGTCCGCCCGCAGCGCCGCGGCGAAGGGGAGCGCGTCCTTCTTGAAGATGCGGGTCTTCTCGCGCAGGCGGAGGGCGGCGACGTTGGCCTTGAGCGCGTGGAGGCTGGCGGGGCGCGTCTCCACGAAGTCGGCGAACCTGGCGCCGCGCGACATCGCCTCCAGCCCCAGCGCGCCGGTGCCGGCGAAGAGGTCGAGCACGCGCGCGCCGGGGAGGAGCGGCTCCAGCAGCGTGAGCCATTCGTCGCGCACGTGCTCGGCGGTGGGACGCACGCGCCGGTCCGCGGGCGAGGTCAGGTCGCGGCCGGCCCACTTCCCGCGCACGATCCTCACGTCACCCCGCCTGCTTCACGTGCTCGCGCCACTGCGCCTCGTCCCAGCCGACGGCGATCACGTTGCCGCTGCGCACGAGCGGGGTAACCAGCAGCATCGGATCGTCCTCCAGCAGCGCGGGGATGCGGCTCTCGGGGACGTGCGCCACGTGCAGCCCGCGCTCGCGGAAGCGCTTGCCGTTGCGGTCCAGCAGCGCCTCCCAGCCGAACTTCTGCCCGAAGCGCTTCAGCTCGCCGGCCGAGGCGGGGCGCTCCTTCAGGTCGACGAAGTGCGTCCTGATCCGGCGCTCCTTGAAGAACCGGAGGGCCTTCTTCGTCTCGTTGCAGCTCCTGGTGCCGAACACCTGCACTTCCATCGGCGGAACCCGTCGAAAGAGATCGGATCAGGTTGAGATCATCGGCGGTTCGTGACCGCGGCCCTTGGTGCGCGCCTCGCTATCCCGCCCTCTCCCTGACGCTTCGCGTCTGTCCCTCCCCCAAAACCGACTGGGGGAGGGACGGGCTCGCTTCGCTCGTACGCGCGGACGCAGGATCATCGCCGCCGCGCGGATTTCCGCAACGCGGCAGGATGCGGACGCAACTACCTCTTCCGGTACGGGAGAGGTGGCGAGCCTAGGCGAGCCGGAGAGGGCGCGGTGCCGCGTCGCGCCCTCTCCCTGACGCTTCGCGTCTGTCCCTCCCCCAAAACCGACTGGGGGAGGGACGGGCTCGCTGCACTCGTACGCGCGGATGCAGGATCATCGCCGCCGCGCGGATTTCCGCACGCGGCAGGATGCTGATGCAACTACCTCTCCCGGTACGGGAGAGGTGGCGAGCCTAGGCGAGCCGGAGAGGGCGCGATGCCGCGTCGCTCACAGCAGTCGGCAACTCGCACTCACGCGGTGACTGGCTCGCGAGCAGTCCGCTCCGCCTTCGTGGATGCGATCACGCGCGGCTCGCCCGCGAGGCGCCACGCGGCCCATGCGACGGCCAGGTTCACCGGCAGCGCCAGGGCGATGATCTCGCCGTTCACCTGGTGGAACCAGGGGAGCACCTTCAGCAGCAGCCCCAGCACCGACATCGCCGCGACGACGAGGGAGAGGCGCACGGCCCACTTCCCCGCCCAGCGCGCGCCGTACGCCAGCGCGGGCACGAACAGCACCAGCGGCAGCGCGAACGGCGACAGCTGGAAGAGATTGAGGTTCCGGTACGCGATCGCGTGGTCCGTCGCCAGCCACAGCCCCAGCAGGATCACCCCGCCGAACCCGGCGAACAGCAGCCAGAGCGCGCTCGCCGCCGCGAATCCCCATCGTCCCGCGCGGCTCCTGGCCGCGGCCACGGCGAGCGCCGCGATCGCGCCCCCGATCGCCACGCCGGCGAGGAGGTAGCCGATGAGCCAGTGCGGCGGTCCCGTCGGCTCCGGCGGTCGGGTGGCGGTGAAGAGCGTCTGCTGGCGCGTGACCAGCGGCACCATCTGCCCGCCGGGGCCGCGGATGCGCAGCGCCTGCACCTCGTCGCGCAGCTTCATGGGGAGGAACATCTCCTCCCATTTGCTCGACGGCTGGTCGGCCGCGGGGCCCAAGCCGGCGTTGATGCCGGTGTAGATGGGGATGTCGCCCGCGGCGTCGCCCACCAGCCGGCGCGTGTGCCAGCGGTACGTCGAGCCGGACGGCGCGCTCGCGGTCGCCGCCTTCAGCTGGCCGCCGAGCACGCGGTCCAGCACGTCGCGCACGCGGGTGGAGCAGTTGTCGCGGTAGTAGTCGTAGCGGTAGAAGCGGTTCTCCGGGCGCTCGTTCCACTCCAGGAAGTTCTTCACCCACGTCGCCTGCCCGGGGGAGAGGTTGAGCTCCTGCGCCCACACACTGCGGTCCAGCTCCTGGTAGCGGGAGATGGTGAGATAGGCGTCGAAGCCCTGCATCCAGTAGTTCATCCGCCCGCGGACGAAGTTCAGGATGAAGTTCTCCTGCCGGAAGTCGAACATCCCGTAGTTGTACGCCTTGTCCGTTCCGTTGCGCGGGTCGTGCACCCAGATGGCGTTGTGGCCGAACTTCTCCCACACCTCGTCGCCCGGCCCCATCGTGAGCAGGATGATGCGCAGCGTGCTGTCGGCCTGCGACGGCGCGGCGAACGGCTGCGCCCGCACCGGCGCCGCGAACGCCAGGAGCACGGCGAGGATGACGGAGATTCTCATCACACCGCACCCCCGTCGACGTCATCCTGAGACGTTGCTACCAGACCCGCGGACACCCACCCGATGTCATCCTGAGGGCGCGGTGCACCGCGACCCGCGTTCGCCCGAAACCCTGCGCGCCCGAAGGATCTTGCTGGGCCGGCTGGATGTCTGCCGTAATGGGCAGATCTGTCCGTGGGGTGAGTAGATCCTTCGGTCGGCGCCAAACGCGCGTGCGGACGCAAGCTCGGCGCGGCGCCTCCCTCAGGATGACACCGGGGGGTGTCGCAAACGCTCAAGACGCCGGTCACGGTACGGGGCGGCGGGAAGCGCACGAAACTCTCCTTGGGAACATCTCGCAATCTCCAACCAGTTCAGGGGCGGGTGAAGCTAACGATGCGCGGGCGCGGGGCGCCACCGCCGGACTTTCGCGCCCCATCCCGCCCACGTAGTCTCAACCGGGGAAACGAGACACAACGAGACAACCAGGGAGATGCCGGTGTTCCGCGACGACCTGCTGGCGGGGAAGACGGTGCTGGTGACGGGGGGCGGCTCCGGGCTCGGCCTGTCGATGGCGAAGAAGTTCGGCGCGCTGGGCGCCAACGTGGCGATCACCGGCCGCAACGCCGAGCGGCTGCAGGGTGCCGCGGGGGAGATCGGCCCCGCCGAGCGCGTGCAGACGGTGGCCTGCGACGTCCGCGACTTCGCCAGCGTGGAGGCCATGGCGATGCAGGTGGCGGAGCGCTTCGGCGGCGTCGACGTCCTCGTGAACAACGCCGCGGGGAACTTCCTCGCCGCGACGGAGGACCTGTCGCCCAACGGCTTCAACGCGGTGGTGGGGACGGTGCTGAACGGGACCTTCCACGCCACCCTCGCCGTCGGCCGGGGGATGATCGAGCGCGGGAAGGGCGGCGTGGTGCTGAACATCGTCACCACCTACGCGTGGACGGGGTCGGCGTTCGTGGTCCCCTCCGCCTGCGCCAAGGCCGGCGTGCTGGCGATGACGCGCTCGCTCGCGGTCGAGTGGGCGGCGTACGGGATCCGCTTCAACGCCATCGCCCCCGGCCCGTTTCCCACGCAGGGCGCCTGGAACGCGCTGATGCCCACCCCCGAGCTCGAGGCCGAGGCGAAGGCGCGCATCCCGATGGGCCGTTTCGGCGAGCACGAGGAGCTGGCCAATCTGGCCGCGTTCCTGGTGAGCGACGCCGCCCCGTACGTCAATGGCGAGGTGGTGACGATCGACGGTGGCGAGTGGATCGCCAGCGGTGGCGAGTTCAACGGCCTCATCCGCATGCCGCGCGACGCGGTCAAGGGCGCGCTCCGGGCGATGCGGGGGAAGTAGGGCGATGGCGTCGCGCCGCGAGCGAAGCGAGCCCAGGTCCCTCCCCCAGTCGGTTTTGGGGGAGGGACAGGCGCGCAGCGCCAGGGAGAGGGCCTCCGCGCCGCGGCCTCGCCGGGATCGGGTGATCGTCCCATGAAAGCCGCATTCCTCGCCATCGGCGACGAGATCGTCGGGGGGCTGACGACGGACACCAACTCCGGCTTCGTCGCGGGCGAGCTGCGCGCGGTGGGGGTGGAGCCGGTCGGCGGCTTCTCGGTGACCGACGACGAGGACGACATCGCGCGGACGCTGGAGCGCGCGCTGGAGGACGCCGACCTCGTGGTCTGCACCGGCGGGCTGGGGCCCACGGCGGACGACCTCACCACCGCGGTCGTCGCGCGCGTCGCCGGGCGCGAGCTGGTGCTGGACGAGGCGTCGCTCGCGCTGATCGAGCAGCGCTTCCGCGCGCGCGGCTTCGAGATGCCGCCGAACAACCGCAAGCAGGCGCTCTTCCCCGCCGGCGCCACCATCATCCCCAACCCCAACGGCACCGCGCCCGGCTTCCTCGTCGCCATCCAGCGCGGCGGGCGCGAGCGGTGGGTGGCGTGCTTCCCCGGCGTCCCGCGCGAGACCCGGGCGATGGTGCGCGAGTCGCTCGTCCCCTGGGCCGAGGCGCGCCAGCCGGACCGCCGCTTCGCGTCGCGCACCTACAGCACCTTCGGGCTCACGGAGAGCAAGCTCGACGAGCTGCTGGCGGGCGTGGTCTCGGCGGACGAGGCGCGGCTGGCGTTCCGGGCGGCGTTCCCGCGCATCCAGGCGCGCCTGACCGTCACCGGCGCGCCGGGCGACGACCTGGGGGACCGGCTGGACGCGCTGGAGGCCCGCGTCCGCGAGCGCCTGGGCCACCACCTGTTCGCCGTCGGCGACGAGGGGATGGAGGAGACCGTCGGCCGCCTCCTGCGCGAACGCGGGCTCACGCTCGCCGTAGCCGAGTCGTGCACCGGAGGCAGGATCGGCGACTGGGTGACGAACGTGGCAGGGAGCTCCGCCTACTTCCTCCTCGGCGTGGCGACGTACTCCAACGAGGCCAAGGAGAGGGTGATCGGCGTGCGCGCCGACACGCTGGCCGCGCACGGCGCCGTCAGCACGCAGACGGCCGAGGAGATGGCGATGGGGGTGCGGCGGCTGGCGGGCGCGGACCTCGGGCTGTCGACCACGGGGATCGCCGGGCCGGGCGGCGGCACGGCGGAGAAGCCGGTGGGCACCGTCTGCGTGGGGCTGGCGTGGGAGGGCGGCGTGTGGTCGCGCCGCTACGACCTGGGCGACCGCGGCCGCGACTGGATCAAGGGCACCACCGCCCAAGTCGCCCTCGACCGCGTCCGCCGCTGGCTTCTGGGCGCGATGGACTGATCCCGATCATATCACAAAAAAGAAATAGCTCACGCAGAGCAGCAGAGGCAGCAGAGAACTGATCGCTTTTCTCTGCTGCCTCTGCTGCTCTGCGTGACATCAATCTTTTCTGGATTTTCATTACTTCGCCGCGGCCGCTGCCGCCGTGGCGATTTCCTCCAGCTCGGCCCAGCGGGCGTAGAGGGCGTCCACGCGCTCGCTCGCCTCGCGGAACTCCGCGCTGACACGGGCCACCTCCTCGGGCGGCCTGGTGTAGAGCGCGGGATCGGCGAGCGCGGCCTCCAGCTCCTCCTTGCGCTGCTCGGCCTCGAGGATCGCCGTCTCCATCCCCTCCAGCTCGCGCTGCTCCTTCCAGCTCAGCTTGCGCGGCTTCCCCTCCGCCGCGGCCGGCTTCGGCGCGGCGGCGGGCGCCTTCTTAGGCGCCTGCGCGGCGGCCGCGGCGATCTCCGCCTCGCGCTGGTCCTTCAGGCGGCGGTACAGGTCGTAGCCGCCGGCGTGCCGCCGCAGCTCGCCGCCGCCCTCGAACACGATCAGGCCGGTCGCGATCTTGTCGAGGAAGTAGCGGTCGTGCGTCACCAGCAGCACGCACCCGCTCCACGTCGCCAGCACCGACTCCAGCACCTGCAGGGTCACGAG
The DNA here is from genome assembly GCA_036377595.1 of Longimicrobium sp. Lineage (NCBI taxonomy): Bacteria > Pseudomonadati > Gemmatimonadota > Longimicrobiia > Longimicrobiales > Longimicrobiaceae > Longimicrobium > Longimicrobium sp. The sequence goes on from DASUYB010000128.1 coordinate 19,569, forward strand.
GTCGAGATCGTTGGTCGGCTCGTCGAGGATCAGCAGGTTGGCGTCGGTCAGGAACAGCTTCGCCAGGAGAAGACGGTTCCTCTCCCCGCCGCTGAGCGACGACACCTTCTGCCGCTGCTGCGCGGGGGGGAAGAGGAAGGTCTCCAGGTAGCTGCGCAGGTGCGTCCGCTCGCCGCCCACCGTCACCCAGTCCTGCTCCGCGGCGGCCTCGTACACGCTCTTCTCGGGGTCGAGGTCGCTGCGCCGCTGGTCGAAGTAGGCGATGCGCGTGTTCTTCCCCAGCTCCACCTCGCCGTGGTCGGGCGGCTCCAGGCCGGTGATCACGCGCAGGAGCGTGGTCTTCCCCGCGCCGTTGGGGCCGATGATGCCGATGCGCTCGCCCGCCTGCAGGATGGTGCTGAAGTCGCGGATCAGCGTGCGGCCGCCGTATCCCTTGGTGACGTGGTGGAGATCGACCACGGTGCGCCCCAGCCGCGGCGCCTCGCCGACCGTGATCTCCACCGCGGTGCGGCGGGGGAGGCGCTTCTCGCGCTGCTCGGCCTGCAGCGCGCCGACCCGGTCCAGCCGCGCCTTGCTCTTCCCCGTGCGCGCGGGCGGCGAGCGGCGCGCCCACTCCAGCTCCTGCTGGATCAGCTTCTTCCGCTTGTCCTCCTCCACGGCCAGGCGCTCCATCCGCTCGGCCTTGGCCTCGAGGTACTCGGTGTAGCCGCCGGGATAGGGCGTCAGCTCGCCGACCGACACCTCGATCATCCGCTCGACCACGCGGTCCAGGAAGTAGCGGTCGTGGGTGATGAGCATCACCGCGCCGGGGTACTCCTGCAGGTGCTCCTCCAGCCAGAGCACGGTGTCGGCGTCCAGGTGGTTGGTTGGCTCGTCGAGCAGGAGGAGCTCGGGCTGCTGCAGGAGGACGCGGGCGAGGGCCACGCGCTTCTGCTCGCCGCCACTGAGGCCGGCCACGGGGCGCTCCCAGCCGTCCACGCCGAGCTTGGTCAGGATCGCCTCCATCCTGTGCTCGTAGTCCCACCCGCCCAGCGCGTCGATGCGGGCGGCGGACTGCTCCTGCCGCGCCAGCAGCCGCTCGGCGTCGCCCTCGCCGCGCGCGAGCTGCTCGGAGACGGCGTGATAGTCGCCGATGGCGTCCATCAGCTCGGGGCGGCCCGACGCGGCGGCGGTCAGGATGGTGGCGCCGGGCTCGAACTCCGGCTCCTGGGAGAGGTAGCCGACGCGGATGCCGCGCTGGAAGGCGAGCGTCCCCGAGTCCGCCGCCTCCACGCCCGCCACGATGCGGAAGAGCGTCGACTTCCCGGAGCCGTTCACGCCGATGAAGCCGACCTTCTCCCCCTCGTCCACGGCGAACGAGACGCCGTCGAAGATGGTGCGCGGGCCGAAGGACTTATGCAGCTCCTGCACGTTCAGGACGTTCGCCATCGTGTCTCGCCGGGGGTGATGAAGAGCGGGCGAATGTACACCCGAGCGGGGGCGGGGTGCGAGTGGGGCGGCGCCGTAGACCCTCATCCCCCCAGCCCCCTTCTCCCGACAGCAGGAGAAGGGGGAGACCTCAGCGCGGGGTCGGCTGCGTCGCGAGGAGCGGACGCTCGCGCGGCCGGGGGTGGCCCCTCCCCCGGCCCCTCCCCCGCTTCGCAGGGGCGGGGAGACCTCAGCGCGGGGGGATACTGAATTTCCGGATCAACTGTGCATTGGCGCGGAAGGAATAGGCATGTCATTCCGAAGGCGCTGCGCCGACCTGTCCTCCATGCCGTAGCCGTGGCGCCTGAGGAATCTGTGGCCGGCTCCCGAGCCACAGTCCGCCTGTCGCTCGGACGCAGGCCACACAATCAATTGCGGCAGCCGGTATTCGGCTTCGGTGCACTGCGGATGCCCGCCTTCCCGCCCGTGATCGTTGGCGGGGATCGCACGCGTCAGAACCGGCGGCTCGCCCGCGTTTCGCGGATGTGGGGACTTCTTCGGGGGGTTGTGGGGATGATTACCTTCGGGGGTGGGCGCGGTGCGTGGTTCTTGCACCGCCGGATTCGCGGAGCCGGAACCCATCTCCGGCCGCCCCCTGCCGGCGTGAGGCCGATGCTGACCTGGATCTTCTTTTTCTTCGTGGCGTTCGGCGCCAAGGTGCTGCTGGCGTTCGCCATGATCTACCTGATCTTTCCGGCGGACCGCGTCTGCAGCGACTGCGACGGCGAGACGCTGCCGCTGCGCATGGGTGTCGTCGGCCGCACCCTCTCGTGGTTCTCCCGCGGCGCGGTGCAGCGCCGCTGGTGCCCGCGCTGCGGCTGGGAAGGCCTCACCCGCACCGGCCGCCTGAACCGCCCCGGCACCTGGACCTCCGAGGTCGAGCAGCAGCCCACGCCCCGCGGCTGACGCGCTGCTAGACGCAAGCCGCGCACGAAGTTACATTCTCCCCCGCGCCACCAGGCGGCGCGAAACACCCGCGCCGCATCCCCCGTAGTCTCCGCCCGCCCGCAGGTTTCGCAGCCGGACACCCGCTTCCAACGGCAGGACCACAATGAACGCTCGTGCCCTTGGGCTGCTCGCGTCTTTCGTCCTCGCCGCCTCGCCCGCGGCGGCGCAGAACGGCTATCCCGAGTGGAACGGCCGCCCCGTGCAGGATTTGGCGGAGATCATCGGCCCGCGCATGGAGGACAGCCTGCGCACGCTGCTGGCGCCCGTACGCGACCAGGGCGTGGACGTGCGCGTGGTCACCATCCCCTCGATGAGCCGCTACGGCGTGGAAGCGACCGCGATCGAGGACTTCGCGCGCGGGCTGTTCAGGGCCTGGCGCATGGGCGACCGCCCGCAGCAGGACGGGGTGCTCCTGCTGGTGTCCACCGGCGACCGCAAGGTGCGCATCAAGCTGGGCGACGGTGCGCTGGACCACGCGGCCGCCGCGCAGCAGGTGATCGACGACTCCATCCTTCCCCACTTCCGCGAGGGCCGCATGGTGCGCGGGATCCTGCGCGGCGCCGCGGGGATCGCGCAGTGGTACACGCCCGAGGGACAGGCCGCGTTCGCCGCGCCGCCCCCCGCGGCCGCGCCGGAGCCCGTCTACACCCAGCAGCAGCCGGAGTACACACCCCCGCCGCGGGAGAGCTCGCCGGGCGGCAAGGGGTTCATCCTGGGCCTCCTCGGCATCGGCGGGGTGGGGATCGGCGCGGCGGCGCTGGGCGCGTACGCGCGGAACCGCCCGCGCAAGTGCGCCCACTGCGGCACGCAGATGGTGCGGCTGGACGAGGCGTCGGACGACGTGTATCTCGACGGCGGGCAGAAGGCCGAGGAGTTCATGCAGTCGGTGGACTACGACGTGTGGAAGTGCGGCGGTTGCGGCGCCCACACGCTCCTCCGCTACGGCCGCCTGTTCTCGGGGAAGAGCGCCTGCCCGTCGTGCAGCTACGTGACGGTGGTCACCACCAAGCACGTGCTGCAGTATCCCACGTACGACATGGAAGGGCGCGAGGAGGTGCTCCGCGACTGCCGCCACTGCGGCTTCCACGACCGCAACGTCGTCTGGCTTCCGCGCCGCCAGCGGCCGAGCGACGACGACTCGTCGTCCTCGTCGTCCTCGTCGTCCTGGAGCAGCTCGTCGTCGTCTTCCTCCTTCTCGTCTTCCTCCTTGTCCTCTTCGTCCGGCGGCTCGTCGAGCGACGGGGCGACCGGGAGCTGGTGATCCCCATCCATCGGGAGGCCATCGTGCGTGACCACCTGAAGGTCCTGGGCTGGCTGTACGTGGTGACCGGCGCGTTCACCCTGCTGCTGGCCATCGTGTTCGGCGTCTTCTTCGGCTTCGGCGCGTTCTTCGCCGCGCGCGGCGAGGACGCGGCCGTGCTGGGCGGCATCGGCGTGGTGCTCCTGCTCTTCATCTCCCTGATGTCGCTGCCGGCCATCATTCTCGGCTGGGGGCTGCTGACCTGGAAGCCGTGGTCGCGCGTGCTGGGGATCGTGCTGAGCGTGCTGCACCTGGCCAGCTTTCCGGTGGGGACGATGATCGGCGGGTACGGGCTGTGGGTGCTGCTGAACGACGAGTCGAAGCGGCTGCTGGAGGCGGGCGATCCGCGGCTGCGCGTCCGCGCGGGGTGGTAGGAAGATGAGGAAGCGCGCCGTGGTGGCCACGCTGGCGCTCCCCTTCGCCCTCTGGTGGGGCACGCGCCGGCCGTCGAACGACCGCGACTGGCAGCCCGACAACGCGCGCACCCCCCGCGCCGAGTTCGTGGGCGACAGCGTGCGCATCCACAACGTGCGCAACGCCGACTACGTCACGACGAGCCGGTACACGGTGCGCTGGGAGGACCGCGCGTACGACCTGCGCCAGGTGAAGCGCGCCTGGTTCCTGGTGGAGCCGTTCAGCCGCGACTGGCGCGGCCCGGCGCACACGCTGGCCAGCTTCGAGTTCGACGACGGGCGGTTCCTGGCCGTCTCCGCCGAGATCAGGAAGGAGAAGGGGGAGACGTTCAGTCCGCTGCTGGGGCTGCTGCAGCAGTTCGAGATGATCTACGTCGTCGCCGACGAGCGCGACGTGGTGCGGCTGCGCACGAACTTCCGCCGCGATCCCGTCTACCTCTATCCCATCAAGACGGACCGTGCGAAGGTGCGGGCGATGCTGGTGAGCATGCTCCGGCGCGCCAACCGGCTGGCCGACCATCCCGAGTTCTACAACACCGTCACCAACACCTGCACCACCAGCATCGTGCAGCACGTGAACGGCGTGTCGCCGCACCGGGTGCCGTTCAGCTTCAAGGTGCTGTTCCCCGGCTACAGCGACCGCCTGGCGTACGACTTGGGGCTGATCGACACCGACCTCCCCTTCGAGCAGGCCCGCGAGCGCTTCCACGTGAACGCCCGCGCCCTGGCCGCCGGCGACAGTCCCGACTTCTCGCGCCTCATCCGCGCCGCGCCGGGGGAGTAGCCGCCCGGCCCGGTGCCCGTCCGGATGCTCTCGCTCGATACGCGGCGATAGATCCTTCGGCCTGCGACCATCGGTGCGGACGCTGATTGCTGTCTGGCCGGCCTCAGGATGACGTCGGTGCCGGACGCCCACTGGGCACTGGGCACTGGGCACTACAAAATCGTACGGGGGGTGCGAGAACCGTCCTCGCACCCCCCGTCCGTCCACTTGCGGCTCCGCCGCCCCACCCAGACGGCGTCTCCGCACTCATAAGGTTTTGCATGCTGCGTGCCAAACGGCACGGGTGACGCGCGGGCCGGGCGCTCCGGCGGGAGCAGTGGACCCGGTTTCCGTTGCGGCTGCTACGGCACGAAGCGGTCGCCGACGGCGGCCTCGTCGAGTACGTACGTTTCGCGCGTGACTTCGATGGTCGCGTCGTCCGTCGCGTAGCGGGGCACCCCGCGCACCTGCACGTCCACGTCCGGGTCATCGTCCCCGCTGCCGCCCGTGAAGCGGTCGCGCAGGCGGTCGAGCGCGGCCATGCCGCGGTTCACCAGCACCTCGCCGCCGCCGGTGGCCAGCGCGTAGCCCACGCCCGCGGCCAGCAGCGCCAGCCCCGTGCGCACCGGGTGCAGCGACGCGGCGGTGTACGCGCTGTGCTTCAGCACCGGCCCCGGCTGGTCGCCGCGCGTCATCCCGCTGGTGCGCGACGGAGGCTCCCAGAGCGTGTCCTCCTGCGGCAGCCGGCCCGGCTTCTTCCGCTTCTGCTGGCCGAACATCGACTGGTTCATCACGTCGCCCAGCCGGGGCGCGCGCATCCCCATCATCGCCATCATCCGCCCGCCGCCGCCCACCGTCACCGAGCGGCGCGGGTGCTCGGCGCAGTGCACGATGGCGCGCGCGACGACCTCGGGCGCGTACACCGGCTGCGGGTGCTGCGGCTCCGTCTCCAGGTAGTTCGCGGCGTGGTCGGGGAAGGGCGTGTCGATGGCCGCCGGCTTCACCAGCGTGACGGAGATGGGCGCGCCGTCGTGCATCAGCTCCTGCCGCAGCGCGTCGGTGAAGCCCTTCACCGCGTGCTTGCTCGCGCTGTAGTGGCCCTGCAGCGGGACGACGGTGTCGCCCACGATGCTGCCGACGTTGATCAGCGCGCCGCCGTTCGCCCGGAGATAGGGGAGCGCGGACAGCGAGCCGTTCACCACGCCCCAGTAGTTGGTGTCGAACATCCGCCGCGCGTCGTCCAGCGGCACCTCGTCGATGCGGCCGTAGATGGAGACGCCCGCGTTGTTCACCCAGGTGTCGATGCGTCCGAAGGCGCGGATGGCCACCTCGGCCAGCTCCAGCATCGCGTCGGGATCGGCCACGTCGCAGGCCTTCCACTCCACCCGCGCGCCACCGCGCGTGAGCTCCGCGGCGATCCGCGCCAGCGCCTCGTCGTTGCGCGAGCACAGCACCAGCGCCGCGCCGCGCTCGGCCGCCAGCCGCGCCGTCGCCAGCCCGATCCCGCTGTCGGCGCCGGTGATGACCATCACCTGTTCGCCGACGGGCTTCAGCGTAACACCCATCTTCTTCCCTCCCATGCAGTTGGCATCCGCCGTCCAGGGGCCGGAACGCGGCTGCAATCTACGGGCCGGGGAGCCGTCCTTCCCAATCCCTGAAACAGAAGGGGCTCACGCAGAGTCAGCAGGGTCAGCAGTTGCAACTGCAGTTTACTGCTGACCCTGCTGACTCTGCGTGAGATCAAGACTCTTTGGATCACACAGAGACACGGGATACAATCGCACGGAGACAAGCGCGTCCCACGTGGCGACGAAGCTTCCGGACGAAGGGCGCGGCCGGCGGCACGGTGATTGAAGCAGCGGCGCCGCCATGGAATACGCCGAAGACCACTTCCTCTTCCCGCTGGTGACCGAGAACCGGTCGCGCTGGGAGAAGGCGGGGCTGAGCCCGAGGCAGGAGCGCAGCTTCAACCGCGTCTCCACCCTCCTGGTGGCGATGTTCGTGACCGGGTGGCTGTACAGCATCTTCATCGCCCCGCGCGCGGACCTGCTGGGGCGGCCGCCGGTGGCGCGCATCTCCGGCGCCATCACCCGCACGCCGCTGGCCGCCGACGCGCCGCCCGAGGCCGCGTTCGTCACCGACCGCGTGGTGCAGGCCTTCTCGGCCGACTTCCAGCGCGAGGTGGCCGGCGCCAGCGGCGCGGTGCGCGTGAAGGTGCTGAAGCCAGGGGAGACGGCGGTCGACGCGTCAGATATCCCCGAGGGCGCGGAGGTACAGCTCCAGCCCCGCGGGGGGACGGCGGGGGGCGCCGTGGCCGCGGACCAGCCGGGGCAGGCGCCGGGGATCTGGAACGTGGTGCTGAAGATGGCCAACGCCATCCGCCCCGCGGCCGACGTGGCCGTCATCACCCTGGTCCCCCTCTCCGCCAAGCAGAACGGGCGGATCGGCGGCTACCGGATCGGCAGCTGGCCCTTCGAGCGGGGCGGCGCGCCCAAGCCCATCTACGAGCCGCCGCCGGGGCTGGTGAAGGTGACGCGCGAGAACCTGAACCTGTGGGTGAGCGAGCACGTCCAGCTGGGCGACTTCGTCACCAAGGGGCAGAACGACGTGTGGCCCAAGTACGTGGCCATGCAGCCGCGCGAGCTGGACAAGGTGGAGCTGACGCTGCAGGAGCTGGAGCGCGAGGGGCACCCGGTGAAGAACATCTTCGTGGTCAGCGCCTTCCGCACCCCCAGCTACAACGAGAGCGGGGGCGACCCCAGCGGCCGCGCCGCGCTCAGCCGCCACATGTACGGCGACGCCATGGACATCGCCATCGACAACGACGAGGATGGGTTCATGGACGACCTGAACGGCGACGGCCGGGTGAACGTGGAGGACGCGCGGGTGCTGGGGCGCGCGGCCGAGCGGGTGGAGCAGGCGCACCCCGAGCTGGTGGGGGGGATCGGGATCTACACGCCCACCGGCGCGCACCACGGGTTCGTGCACATCGACACGCGAGGGTACCGCGCCCGCTGGGGCGCGTGGTAGGGGGGAGCCGCGGGTTCGCTTTTCGGAAACGGGGGAGGAGACGATGGCGGAGGCGAGGGGTGGGCGCGCGGCGCTGGAGCGGCGGATGGACGAGCCCGACGAGGAGCACCTGCCGCCGGAGATGGACGTCCGCGACGAGGACCTGGAGCCGCACGAGGGGCTCCGCTACATCGCGCGGCTGTTCAAGATCCTGGCGATCCTGCTGATCCTGCTGCTGATCGGCGAGATCATCCTGGGGCTGGTCAACCGCGGCAACGAGGCCATCCCCACGCTGCTGGTGGAGGCCACGCGCATCATCGTGTTCGCCGGGCTGCTGTGGGCCGCGGGCGACATGGCGCTGATGCTGATCGAGAGCAACCACGATCTCCGTGCGACGCGCATCCTGGTCGGCCGGCTGAACGGCAAGGTGGCGCGGCTCGAGGCGAAGTATCTCCCCCGCGAGCCCGGGTCGCCGGCGACGCGGCCGCGCACCGGCGGCCTGGACTCGCCCGACGAGCGGCCGCCGTCGCACCGGGAGAACATCTAAAAGATTTGCCTCACGCAGAGGTCGCAGAGGGCGCAGAGAACTCAGTGCAGCGATGAGTTCTCCGCGTCCTCTGCGCCCTCTGCGTGAGACCTTCTTTTTCTGTTATCTCAGCGGCGGATCGGGAACGCGCACGGACGGGTTGTAGTGGTGGAAGACGGCCAGCCCGATACGCGCGATCAGCAGGTTGGCGGGGTTGTCGGGCGCATACGAGGTGTCGCGGTTCTCGCGCGTCATCGCGCAGACGACGACCGGCGCCTCGGGGCCGTAGATGATGCCGCAGTCGTTGCGCGACTGGTCCACCTCGCCCGTCTTGTGCGCGACGGACACGGTGTCGGGGAGCCAGCGCGCCAGCTTGGTGGCGTCCTGGTTGTTGCGCAGGATGTCGAGCGCCGCCGAGTCCAGCGCCGGCGACACCGCGCGCCCGCGGTACAGCAGCTCGAACAGCCGCGCCGTCTCGTTCGGCGTGGTCACCCCCAGCCCGTACTTCACCGACGAGTCCACCGCGATCGAGGTCGAGCGCAGGAAGGTCTTCGAGTGGATGCGCGTGTGGCGCAGGCCCAGCGAGTCCATCTTGTCCCACACCGTCTTCACGTTGAGCTTGTCGAGCAGCAGGTTGGTGGCGGTGTTGTCGGAGATGGTGATCATCAGCCACGCCAGGTCGCCCAGCGTGGGCTCCAGCCCGCTCTGCATGTACTGCAGCACCCCCGACCCACCCACCCGGTCGCGCGCGATCATGGTCGTGTGCTCGTCCAGCCGCACCCGGCCGCGGCGCACCTCGTCCATCAGCGTCACCAGCACGGCCGTCTTGATCAGCGACGCCGTGGGGAAGGTCTCGTCGCCGCGGATGGAGAGCGACTCGCCCGTGCGCAGGTTCAGCACGCTGACGCCGGCCACGCCCGCGTAGCCGCGCATCAGCCCCTCCAGCGTGCGCCGGAGCTGCGCGGTGTCCTGCGGGGCGCCGCCCGCGCGCGGGGTTGCGGCGCGCGCTGGCACGCTCGCGCACGCGAGCGTCAGCACGATCGGCAGCGCGGCGGCGATCAGGCGCGTCGGTCGGATCATGGGAATCGGGGGATGGATGGAGATGGATGGGTGATGCGCGGCAGTATGGCGCCGGGACGCGGCGATGTCCACGCTCTCCATCTCCATGCGGTCCCAGAACGTGATCCGGAGTGGCGATCCCTCACCAGTCAGGCGATGTTCATCGGCGGATCTTCCGCGACCCCTCGGATCGTCTCCCGCGCATGCTCCCTCTGCCGCTCCCGCGGATGCGAATCGCCGCCCTGTTGCTGATCCTGGCCGGTTCGATCTCCATCCCCTCGTACCTCCTCGCGCAGCGGGAGATGTACGGGATGGGGGGAACGACCGCCGAGGACCAGCGGCGGCAGCTGCAGGCCGCGGCGCGGCAGCAGGTCTCATCGCTGCTGGCGGACTACGAGAGCGCGTACGGGAGCCGCGACGTCCGCGCGCTGGCGCAGCTGTACGCGCGCGAGGCCGTGCTCTGGCCCGGCGACGGCGGCGAGTGGCGCGGCCGCGACTCGCTGGCGGCGTACTTCGCCCGCGTGCTCCCCACCGTCGCGCCGATGCGGAGCCGCATCGTGGAGTTCCGGCTGGGGAGCGAGCTGGCCTGGGCGACGCTGGAGACGGTGCGCCCCACGCCCATCGGCGCCGATTCGGTGCAGGAGACGTTCGGCACCGACGTGATGCTGCTGGAGCGCGACCCGCTGGGCGACTGGGCCATCGTCTGGCACCTCCTCCGCCCCGAGCGCGTCGCCCGGCGCGAGGTGCCCAGGGAGGCGCCCCGCCCGCCGCCGGAGGCGGCCGCGGGACGCACGCGCGTGAACGACGGCGCCTCGCCCGACGAGGCGCGGCGCGGGTTCCAGGCGCTGATGCAGGGGTGGAAGGCCGCGCGGGAGCTGGCCGCCTTCGAGGCGCTGTACGCCGAGGACGCGCTGCTCGTTACCGCCACGGGCGTGCCGGTGCGCGGCCGCGCGGCCATCGCGCTGTGGTCCGCGGGCGCGCAGCTGGATGCGCTGGAGACGACCGTCGAGACCGTGCGCGCGAGCGGGAACCTGGCCTACCTCTCCGGCACCTTCACCACCACCGGCGGCGAGCGCACCGGGAAGGGCACCTTCATCGCCGTGCTGATCCGCGACCAGGGCCGCTGGCGCATCCAGTCGCAGGTCTTCCTGCCGCAGTAGCGACCCGCTGCCACGGGGAGTGTTTTCGAGCAAAACGCGGGGCGTGCCGATCATCGGCACGCCCCGGTTTCGCATCAGGGCCAGCTCACTCCGCCTCGGTTTGTGAGTGGGGAGGATCGTAGAAGCGGTCGAAACCGCGAATCTCCAACCCGCGTCGCAGCTTGCGATCTCCTGTCCAGAGCAATCCGTCGGCCGCGAGCGTCAGAGCAACAACGATGGCGTCGGCAGGATCGATCTCCACGCACAGATCCATCGCTCGAGCAACGTACTCGTCGGGGATGAGGTCCTCTTTGTAGATCTCGATACGGCGAAGAATGTCGTGCAGGAGCTTCCCGAAATGGTCGTCGCCAACGGTCGAGTGCCGGCGGATGCGATCCTGGTGCCGGAACAGCTCGACGAGAATGGTTTCGCAGATCAGCAGCCGCCGCCCCGAAGTCAGCAGAGAGTGCAGGATCCGGGATTCGAGTCGAAGAAGGGCGGAGAAGATGATGTTGGTATCGACGACGACCGGCGCGTCACCCGCCGGCACGATGCACCCGCTCGAAGCGGTCGCGCACCCGTTCCCAGGCGGCGCGTTTCACCTCGTCCGCGAGCATCTGAGCGTCCTCTTCGGTGAGCCCGCTCCGCCTTCGGATCGACTGCAACGTCAGGTAATCGAGGAACTCGCAGAGCTCACTACGGTCCAGTCCCTTGTCGATGTAGACGACCCAATCGTCCTCGCGCTCCTCCAGCTTGTATGCAGGCTCGCCCATCTCTTCCTCCCTGTGATGTTCGTCTAATTATCGCAGGGATTCGAGTGATGCACAAGCCCGTCTACTCCGCCGCCCCCCAGCCGCCGCCGCCGGGGGTCTCCAGCACCAGCCGGTCGCCGGGGGCCACCTCGCAGCCGTCGACGGGGCCGAGCTCGACGATCTCGCCGCTCGCGCGGACGACGTGCTGGCGGCCGGGGGCGCCGGATTGGCCGCCGTCCACGCCGTAGGGGCCCTCGGCGCGGTGCTGGGCCAGGATCGACAGCGAGGCGGGCTCCAGGAACACCGTCTCGCGCACCGCGCCGTCTCCGCCGCGGAAGCGGCCGGCGCCGCCGGAGCCCGCGCGCACGCCGAAGCGCTCCACGCGCACGGGGTAGCGGTGCTCCACCACCTCGGGATCGGTGATGCGCGTGTTGGTCATGTGCGTGTGCACCGGCCCCGCGCCGTCCCACCCCGGCCCCGCGCCCGCGCCGCCGCACACCGTCTCGTAGTAGCCGAAGTGGTCCGTCCCCCAGAGCACGTTGTTCATCGTCCCCTGGCTGCAGGCGACGAGGTTCAGCGCCTTGAGCAGCGTGTCGACCAGCCGCTGGCTGACCTCGGTGTTGCCGCCGACCACCGCCGGCGCGCGCGTGGCGTCGTCCGGCCAGTCGGGGTTCAGCATCCCCCGCGGGATGCGGACGTCCACCGCGCGCAGCAGCCCCTCGTTCAGCGGCAGCGCCTCGCGCACCAGCAGGCGGAGGACGTAGAGGACGACGCTGCGCACGATCGCCGGCGTGGCGTTCAGGTTCCCGGGGTGCACGTCCGCCGTCCCGCCGAAGTCGATGATCGCGCGGTCGCCCTGGATCTCCACGCGCGCGCAGAGATTGGCGCCGTCGTCCAGCCGCTCCTCGGCCTGGTAGACGCCGTCGCCGAGCGACCGCAGCGCCTCGCGCACGCCGTCTTCGGCGCGGCGCTTGAGCGCGTCCATGTAGCCGGCGACCGCCGCGCTCCCGTGCTCGCGCGCGAGGCCGGCCAGCAGCTCCGCGCCGCGGTGGTTGGCGGCCACGGCGGCGGCCAGGTCCGCCAGGTTCTCCTCCACCGCGCGGGTGGGATGCGGCGCCTCCACGAGCATCCGCCGCATCTCGTCCCACCTTGCCTCGCCATCGCGGACGAGGAGCATCGGGGGGATGACGACGCCCTCCTCGGCCAGCGTCCGCGCGTCGGGCGGCATCGATCCCGGGCGCGTGCCGCCGATCTCCGCGTGATGCGCGCGGCTGGCGACGTAGCCCACCAGCCGGCCGTCGTCGTCGTGGACGGGGTTGATGACGGTGACGTCGGGAAGGTGCGATCCCCCGAACGCGGGGTGGTTCGTCACCACCACGTCGCCCGGGCGCATGGGGAGCGCGGCGGCGACGGAGCGGACGCAGAGCCCCAGCGCGCCGAGATGGACGGGGATGTGCGGCGCGTTCACCACCAGCTCGCCCTCCGCGTCCAGCAGTGCGCAGGAGTAGTCCAGCCGCTCCTTGACGTTGGTGGAGAGCGCGGTGCGGCGCAGCATCTCGCCCATCTCGCCCACCAGCGCGCGGAAGCGGTTGACGAACAGCTCCAGCCGCACCGCCTCGGGGGTGGCCGCCTGCCCGTCCTCCGCCGGGTCGGGCGAGGCGGCGGCCGGCGACGCCGTGATCACCAGCGCGCCCGCGGCGTCCATCTCCGCGTCCCATCCCTCCGCGACGACGGTGGCCGCGTGTCGCTCGGTGACTACGGCGGGGCCGGTGAAGGTGGCGCCGGGCGTGAGCTGCGCGCGGTCGTACGACGGCACCTTGCGCCATCCCCCGCGCAGCCACATCCGCCGCGTGCCGTTCCCCGGCGCGGGAAAGCGCTCCGGCCGCTCTTCGGCCGACGGCTCGTCCACCGGGGTCGACGCGACGGCGCGAATCGACTCCACCTCCACCGCGCGCGACACCGGGCGGTGGCCGTAGATGGCCGTGTAGCGCTCCTCGAACGCCGCGAGGAGATCCATCCCCGGCTTCCACTCCAGGGCGAGCGACGACTCCTGCCCCGCGTAGCGCAGGTTGGCGATGCGGCGGCGGACGGTGATGGTCGACCGCTCCACCCCCTCGCGCGCGACGGCCTCGAGCGCCTCGTTGGAGAGCTCGGTGAAGAAGTGCGCCACGTCGCCCTCGATCTCCGCGAGCGGGCGCAGCACCTGGCGCTCGGCGAAGCGCTCCAGCGGCGCGCGCCCGATCCCCAGCGCGCTCAGCAGCCCGGCGTCGGCGGGGACGACCACGGTGGTGATCCCCAGCCGCGCGGCGACGCCGCACGCGTGCTGTCCCCCCGCTCCGCCGAAGGCGACCAGCGCGTACTCCGCGGGGTCGTAACCACGGCGCAGCGAGATGGTGCGGATGGCGTCGGCCATGCGCTCGTCGGCGATGTCGATCACCCCCGCGAGCAGCGCTTCGCGTGGCGTCTCCTGACCGGTGCGCGCCCGGACCTCGGCCAGCAGCGCGTCGGCCGCGTCGGCCGCCGGGGCGGTGTCGACGGGGATGGCGAAGCGGCCGCCGGCGATCCGCCCCAGCAGCAGGTTGCAGTCGGTGATGGTGAGCGGGCCGCCCGCGCCGTAGCACGCCGGCCCCGGCGCCGCGCCCGCGCTCTCCGGCCCCACGCGCAGCCCCTCCGCGTCGAACGCGCAGATCGAGCCGCCGCCCGCCGCCACCGTCTCGATGGCCAGCGCGGGCGAGAAGATGCGGCCGCCGCCCACCTCGTGCTCCCAGACGTACTCGAAGTCGCCGTCGAACCGGGCGACGTCGGTGCTGGTGCCGCCCATGTCGAAGGCGATCACTCGGCGGAACCCCGAGCGCCGCCCCGCCCACGCCGCGCCGGCCACGCCGCCCGCCGGGCCGGAGAGGAGCGAGTCCTTGGCGCGGAAGTCCTCCGGCCGCACCAGCCCGCCGGCGCTCGTCGTTACGTGCAGCTGCCCGCCGTGCAGCGTGCCGCCCACCCGCTCCAGGTAGTCGCGGATCACGGGGGAGAGGTAGGCGTCCACCACCGCCGTCTCGGCGCGGGGAAGGAGCTTGATCAGCGGCGCCAGCTCGGACGAGAGCGAGACGTGGCGGAATCCGGCCGCGCGCAGCACGCCGGCCAGCGCACGCTCGTGCGCGGGGTTGCGGTAGGCGTGCATCAGCGCCACCGCCGCGGCCTCGATCCCCCGCCCGGCCAGCTCCGCCGCGGCCGCGGCGAGCGCCTCCGCGTCCAGCGCGTGCAGGACGGAGCCGTCCGCCGCCAGCCGCTCGTCGACCTCCATCACCTCCTCGTACAGTGGCTCGCGCGTCTCCACCCGCAGCGCGAAGAGGTCGGGGCGCTGCTGCGTGCCGATGCGCAGCAGGTCGCCGAAGCCGCGGGTGATGAAGAGCGCCACCCGCGCGCCGCGCCGCTCCAGCAGCGCGTTGGTCCCCCGCGTGGTCGCCAGCCGCATGGCCAGCGGGGGGAGGCGCCCGCCGAACGGCGTCCCCGTCACCAGCTTGGCGGCCAGCACCGGCGCCTCGTCGGGCGAGACGAACTCCACCGTGGTCCCCGCCGGGGGAAGCTCGTTCAGCGGGCGGTCGAGGTAGACGGTGCCCGTCTTCAGGTCGTAGGTGGTGACGCGCGCCGGCGCGTGGCGGAGGCCCAGCAGCCGCACCTCGAAGCCGTCCACCGTTCCCTGCGGCGCGCTCCAGTCCTCGGAGACGCGGAAGGCATCGGGCGCCAGCGCCTTCTCCACGCTGGCGCGAAGGGCGCTGCTGCTGAGCACCTTGGCGCGGCGCAATACGCCGCGTGGGTCGCGCGCCAGGCAGTCGGTGAAGGTGCCGCCGGTGTCGATCCAGATCTGCCAGGGAGCCGGTGCGTTGGGATCCACGCTCTTCGCCTCTCGCGGTGGGGAATTGGGTCAGGTGAAGCGGCGGACGAGCCAGAGCACCAGGCCGAGCACCACCGACACCAGCAGCATGGAGGTGATCGGGGCGAACACACGCACGTTCCCCGACTCGATGCGCACGTCGCCGGGGAGCCGGCCGAACCAGCCGAGCCCGCCCGCCAGCACCAGCAGGCCGGCGAGCACGGCGGCGGCGCCCAGCGCGACGATGAGGATCCCCAGCGTGCGGTTGTCCATGCGGTTGCGTCTGTTGTCGGGTGTATCTCCTATCGTAACGCCGCGATGCATCCCTCCGCCAGCGCGGGTGACGCAAAACGGCCCCGGCGCGCACAACGTGGCGCGCCGGGGCCGCTCGTGGCGGGCCGACTGTGGGCCTGGTTAGTTGTCTTCGGCGGGCGTCGTCCGCGCCGTCCCGGTGTCGATGGTCTGCGTGTCCACGGTGACGCCCGAGTCCTGCAGCGCCTTCGCGGTCGCCCGCGCGGAATCCTCCTGCGCCGCCTGCGGGTCGCCGCTCTGCCCCTCCGCGGTGCCGCCGTCGCCCCCGTTGCCGCCGAAGCGGCCGCATCCCGCCACCGCGGCGGCGAGCACCGCCGCGGCCGCCAACCTCCTCATCCGCATCCCTGCTCCCGTTCTCGTCGTCGTGTGCTGTCGCGCGTCAGCGCGGGTTCGTGCGGCGCGCGGTGTCGCGGCCGGGCGAGGGGAGGTCGACCTCGGGCGCGTCGATCTTCGGCGCCTCGATCTTCGGCGCCTCGATCTTCGGTGCCTTGATGTCGGGCATCTGGATCCCGGAGTCGCCCTTCACCTCCACGTCGGGCATGCGGCCGGGCTTCACGTCCACCTCGGGCGTGCCGCCGTCCTTGTTGCGCACGTCCACGTCGGGGAGCTTCCCCTTGTCCTCGACCTGGACCTTGCACCCCGCCACCGCCAGCGCGGCCAGCAACGCCGCGAGCGTCGTCGTCCTGCGCATCGGATCACCCCCTCGCCGTCGGTCCGGCCGGGGGCACTCGCAACGCCCATGCCCCGGGAGAAAGGACGCGGGCCGAGGGATCGTCCCCCGGCCCGCGCGGCCGTCCGTCTCCGCGGCCGGCGTCAGTATATGTACACCGGCGTGCCGACCTCCACCGCGGCATACAGCTCCTCGAGCGGCTCGTCTCGCACGCGGATGCACCCGTGCGTGGCGGGGAAGCCGATGGCCAGCGGGTCGTTGGTGCCGTGGATCATGATCCCGCCGCCGGTGTCGAGCTTGAAGTGGCCCAGCACCTCGGGGACCTTGCGGTTCTCGGTGCCGAACGGCGGGATGTACAGGATCCCGTTGAAGAACAGCGACGAGTCGCGCGGGATGGCGGTGAACTCGCCGCCCTCCACGATGCCGATCCAGTTGCCGCGGCGCACCACCCGGCGCCCGTCGTCCAGCGTCAGCCCCTCGGCGGGGAACTGCCGGACGCGCTCGGCCAGCGAGTAGTAGTGCCAGTCGGGCGGGTTCCAGAGCGGCTCCTCCTCCTTCACCAGCACGCGCCGCAGCCCGGTGGGGGTGTTGAAGTCGTAGACGCGGCCGCGCGCGGTGGTCACGCTTCCCATCCCCACGCCCACCTCGGTGTTGATCAGCGTGTCCTGGCCGTCGATCAGCCAGAGGCGCCGGTCGTACACGGAGATGACGATCTTGCGGCCGGGAAGGGCGTCGGCGGCGCGGCGCTGGCGGAGCCACCGCGCGCTGTCGGCGGCGTCCTTCGGCTTGCGCGGGGCGGGATCCGGGTTGGGGATGCCCAGCTTGCGCAGCCGGTCCACGATCAACTCCTCGCGCGTGACCAGGCCGCTGGGGCGGTCGCCGGCCGAGGTGCCGCCGGTGTCGGGCGCCATGGCCAGCTGCTGCGCGCGCAGCGGCGCGGCCGCGCCCAGCGCGAGCAGGGCGGCCGTCGCCCAGCGAAAGTGTCGCATCGGATGCATCGGTCGGTTACTGCGGTTGCTGCGAGTGTCTCCGGTCCCTCCGGAGGGGGGCGGCGATTCACCTGCGAGAATCGTGCACCCGCCGAAATCTGTGCAGCTTCATGCGTTCACGGAAGATGCACGTTGCGGGAGCACCGTGTTACGCGGCAATTCCGGCAGAAGTTTCCGGGTGAGGGGGATGGGGATTCGATGGAGAGGGGCAGCCAACTCCGGGTGGGGAAGGGCGATTAAAATCGCGGCGTAACCGTTCAGGGGCCATGCGCGAAAGTTGTGGACTTCGTTCATGTTGGCCACTACATATTGTGGCTCATGAGCATAGTCGAGCAACTCGAGGCCAGCGGCGAGGTACTCTCGCCATCGTTGCGTGCTGCCGTGGAGC
>DASUYB010000129.1 GCA_036377595.1 Longimicrobium sp.
CCCGGCCCTCCGGGCGCGCATCCCTCACGCGAACGTCAGCGCGGCCGCCGATGATCCTGGCGTACCGAGCCGACGAATCTCCTCGCGCTGAGGTCTCCCCCTCCCCCAGTCGGTTTTGGCGGAGGGGGCAGGGGGGAGAGGGCCTCCGCGCCGGGCGGGTACGATCCTCTCGGATCCGCCGCGATGCTTCCGGCCGCAGCCTCGCGCGGTTTGCGAGGCTTCCCGTAGTCGTTGCCGCGGCTTCAGCCGCCGGGCGTTCGGGGCCCCGGGGCCCCAAACGCAAAGGGAACCGGGCGCATCCGCCCGGCTCCCCCCGCATCAACCGATCCCCGGCTTACTTGCCGGTGAACTGCGGCGCGCGCTTCTCCACGTACGCCGTCAGCCCCTCCTTGGCGTCGCTGCTGTTGAAGAGCAGCGCCTGCAGCTCGCGCTCCAGCGCCAGCCCCTGCTCCAGCGGCAGCGCGCCGCCCGTCTGGCAGCTGCGCTTGATGTTGCCCACCGCGAACGTCGCCTTCCCCGGCCGCGTGAACTGCTTCGCGTAGGCCAGCACCTGCTCCAGGAAGGCGTCGCGGCTGTCCGCGTCGAGGATCTTGTTGACGATCCCGTACTTCTCCGCCGTCTCGAAGTCGAAGTTGCTTCCCTCCGCCATCAGCTCGATCGCCTTGGAGACGCCGACCAGCCGCGTCAGCCGCTGCGTCCCGCCCGTCCCCGGCAGCACGCCGAGGGCGACTTCGGGGAGGCCCACCTTCCCCGCGCCGCGGCGGGCCACGCGCAGGTCGGCCGCCATGGCGATCTCCAGCCCGCCGCCCACGGTGTGCCCGTTCATCGCGGCGATCACCAGCTTGGGCGTGTGCTCGAGACGGAGAAGCGTCTCGTTGGCGTGCAGGCAGAAGTAGTACTTCCAGGTGGGATCGGCCTTCTGCAGCATGTTGATGTTGGCGCCCGCGCAGAAGAACTTCTCGCCCGCGCCGGTGATCACGATCACGTCGACCGAGGTGTCGAAGCGAGCGCGCAGCACGGCCGCGTCGATCTGCCTCATCATCTCGTGCGTGTACGTGTTCGCCGGCGGGTCGTCGAGCGTGAGAATGGCGACGCCGTCCTGCACCTCGTAGTGCACCAGCGTCTTCTCGCCCGTCTCCTGCGGAACCTCGAGCTCTGCGGTAGCCATCAGTCACTCCGTGCGTGGTGAAAAGGTCGAACGTTCTGCATCCCTCGTATCCCCCTCAGCCGTACCATCCGGCCCGATCCCTGTCTCCTGATCCTCCTCAGCCCGTGCGCCAGATCGGCTGCGCCTCGCCCGTCGCGCCGCCCGCGTCGGCGGGGACGCGCGCGCCCTCGGGGAGGTAGCCGGTGAGGAAGATGGTGTACATGTCCTCCACCAGCGTCTCCACCGGCGCGTCGAGCCCGGGGCGGTGCCAGTTGTACAGCCAGTTCATCATCCCGAACAGCGAGAAGGTGGCCACGCGCAGGTCCACCCCGCCGTCGGGGCGCAGCTCGCGCAGGATCTCCATCGCCGTCTCGGTCAGCCGCCGCTTCTTCTCGTTC
>DASUYB010000130.1 GCA_036377595.1 Longimicrobium sp.
TCCTCCTCGGGAGAAGAGGGATCAAACAACTTCCAAACCCAACAAACCCGCGCCCGATCATCCCTGGCGCAAGCAAGGAACCTTTCGCCGGACATTTCTAAATCAACCAAACCCCGGACTTTTCTAAATCAACGAGACACCGGCGCTCGGGCGAGCGCCGGGGTTTCTCACGCGCGGCGGCGCGAGCTCACTGCCGCGGCGCGATCCGCTTCACCAACGCCTCGAGCTCGGCCAGGCGCGCGTCGGTGGCGGCCTGGCGCTCGCGCAGGGCGGCGACCTCGGCGTTCAGCCGCTCCACCTCGGCCGTCTTCGCCTGCAGCTGCGCGGTGCGCGCCTCGAGCGCCTGCACCGCCGCGAAGTTCACCCCGGCGATGTCGAGCAGCCCGATGGAGCGGTCGTCCACGCCCAGCCCGAAGGCCGCGCGGAAGTCCTCGGCGAAGGGCCCCAGGTGCCGCACCTCGCGCCCCTCGGCGATGTAGTTCCACGTGGTCACCGGCACGCCGCGCAGGCGCGCCAGCAGCTCCTCGCCGTCCACCCGGCCGAAGTTCTCCTTCAGCGCGCGGCTCGACGAGCAGGCGAACACACCCGACCCCGCCGGCAGGTTGCACCCGGTGGTCAGCGTGGGGTTGGTGCGGAAGCGGAACCCGCCCGACGCGCGCACCGCGAACTCGTTGTTGGCCACGGCCAGGATCGAGTCGGTGGTCGACCCGTCGCCGCGCACGAACGCGCCCGAGTGGCCGTCGGCCGACGCGCGGTAGCCCAGCACCGTGGTGTAGTCGGCGTCGGCCGTCACGCGGTAGCCGATGGCCACCGCCGCCTGCCCATCGGCGTTCACGGTGAAGCCCATGGCGATGCACGAGAAGCCGGGGCACCGGTTGTTGGCGCCCGTCGAGAAGCCGATGGTGCCGCTCACGTTGTTGTTGGACCCGAACCCGACGCCGAGGGTGCTGCTGACGGTGACCTGGTCGCCGTGCGCGAAGCTGCCGTAGCCGCTGGCGATGGTGTTGTTGCCGCCCGCCCAGGAGAAGAAGCCGCTGTTGGCGTCGTCCCACTGGGTGCCGGTGACGCCGCCGGCGCGGAACGAGGCCTTGAACGGATACCACATCATCCGGTACCCGGCGCCCGTGACGGGAATGAAGCCGATGCCGAGCTGGCCCAGCGCCGCCATGCCGCCCGCGCTGTCCACGAGGAAGCGGTCGGTCGGCGGGCTGCCGGAGCGCAGGCGCAGGAGGTAGCCGCCGCCGATGCCCAGGTCGGGCTGCGTGGCCGGCCAGGCGAAGCGGACGTGCGACGGGGCCACGCAGGTGGCGTGCGTGTCGGGGGTGCCGACGCGGTAGACGTTGCCCGTGGTGGGCACGTAGCAGGCGCGGATCGAGTCGACCTGCGCCGCGGCCGGGGCCGCGGAGAGCGCCAGCGCGCCGGCGGAGAGCGCGAGGGCCAGGAAACGGTGACGCATGGGAGAGCCTCCGGTGTGGGGGTGGGTCTCGTGGAGTCGATGGTTTCCTTCCCGGCGCTCACGCGGCGGGGAACAGCACGTCCGCGTTCAGCACCACCAGCCGCAGCGCGGCCACCTCGACTTCGTCGGTCTCGGGCGCCGAGCGGGTCAGCGCCGTCAGCGAGCCGTTCGCCGCGTCGATCGCGTCGCGCACCGCCTTCGCGTCGCCCGAGCGCACCGCGGCGCCCAGCACGGCAAAGGTGCGGTCGACCGCGCGCACCGCGCCCGCGTCGCCCAGCGTGGGGATCACCCGGTCGCGTGCGTCGTCGACCGCCAGCGCCAGCCCCGGCCTGAGGTCGACCGCCGCCGCGGCGACGTCGGCCTGCGGGCTGGCCGGCGCGGCGGCCGGGGTGGTGGGGGTGTCGGCGCAGGCGGCCACACCGGCCGCGATCAGCGGCAGCGCCAGCCTGGGACTTCGCTTCATGGCAACCTCCGGCTCCGGGATGGTGAGACTCGCACCGGGTGGCGCACGAAGGTGTGTCTCCGGCGGCCGATTCGGTGCGGAGGGGGTGGGACGCCGCGCATCCTCCCCCGGCGTGCGGCCGCGGGTGGGACGTGCGGTGGGGCGAACGGTGGATGGCTCCTTGGTAGCCGTCAGACCGCGGTGGAGAGCGGCGCGCGCGGACGCCCGCGCCGTGAGGCGGAAGGGCAAGCTAGTAGCAGAACAAACGTATTTCAACAACTGTTTGTCCAATCCCCCCGGGCCGCTCCGTTTCCCGTCTCCACGCACCGGAAGCGTCGGGAAAGAGATGGACGGAGAGCGCCGCATCCAAGCCTCTGCTGCGCTGTCTCGTGGCTCGCGAAAGCAGACGGAATGGGGATGATGGACGCAGAAATCCCCGCGACACGATTGCGCCGCGGGGTTCGCGATGATGGAGCGGAGGACGGACCTGCTTTTCTCACGCGGAGGCGCGGAGGCGCGGAGAACTCAGCGCCGGTTCGGAGATCTCCGCGTCTCCGCGGCTCCGCGTGAGGGGATGGACGTCTACCGCTCGTAGAACGGAGGCGGCTCGACGCCGAGCGCGCGCAGGTAGACGTAGCCCTGGCCGCGGTGGTGGATCTCGTTGTCGATCACGTACAGCACCAGGTCGTGCGCGATGCCGGGGTACTGCCCGAACGCCGTCATCTGCTCGCCGAAGCGCGCGGCCGGGATCTGCGGCCAGAGGCGGTTCAGCTCCTCGGTCGACTCGTCCCACATCCGCAGGATCTCCACCTTGGGATGCGCCTCGCGGTCCCACGAGGTGTTCCAGTCACCGCTGTGGACGCCGCGCACCATGGGCGCGGCCATGCTCAGCATCTCCATCGCCAGCTCGCCGAAGGTGCGCATGCCGCCGACGGAGAAGGTGAAGAGCTGGTCGTCGGGGAACGCCTCGATCACCCGCCGCGTCAGGCGGCGGTGGCCCTGCCAGTGCTCCAGCAGCGCCTCGGGGGTGATGAAGACGGCGGTGGCGGCGGATGCATCGGATGCGGTCGACACGGCGGCCTCGCTCGGGTTGGGGGGACGTCTCCCGGATCCCGGATTCGGGATTCTTTCGGTGCGCGGCGTCAACCTAATCGCCCTGTTGCCGGGCCGCAAGCACGTCGTCCACCTTCGTGTCCGCGCTTGCCGTCCGCTCCGGCCGTATCTAATCTCCCCGTCCCTTGCGACTTCATCCAGCTCTACCCGACCCGATCTCCACCGTCACCCGGAGGAACCGTGAAGTACTACGCCGTCGCGGAGATGGACGTCACCGACCGCGCGTGGGTGCAGCCGTACGTGGAGACGGTGACGAAGCTGATCGAGCGCTTCGGCGGACGGTACCTGGCGCGGACGCCGCGGATCGAGAAGCTGGAGGGCGAGCGCGCCGCGCCGCAGGTGATGGTGCTCGTGGAATGGCCGTCGCGCGAGGCGGCGATGGCGTTCTACGAGAGCGAGGAGTACCGCCCCTTCCGCGAGAGCCGCAAGGCCGGCGCGCGCAACGAGTTCGCCCTCGTCGCGGGCGAGGACGTCACCGGCGTGGCAAGGATCGCGGAGTAGCGGCGCGGCCGCCAAGGGACGCGGACGGATCCATCCAACTGTTTATGCCGCAACACGATACGAGGCCGCAGGCACGTTTGGTGCTGTTCGCCGCCCTTTCGCGACCCCAGCCCCGGGACGCGGTCACACACCGCCACACGACGAGCCCCACGATGGCACTGCGCAGCTTCACCGCTCCGGACGGCACGGCATGGAGGGTCTGGCAGGTGACGCCTTCCGCGCCGCCCGGCGGTGTCGCCGAGCGGCGGGTGCGCGACCGCCGCAGCCCGGACCCGGTGCTGCGCTGGAAGGGAGCGGAGCGGAGGGAGGCCGAGCGGCGGAAGGGCCTTCCGCGCCTGCCGCGGCTCGGCGGCGGCCTCGAGCACGGATGGCTCGTGTTCGAGTGCGACGGAGAGAAGCGGCGCCTGGCGCCGCCGCCGGAGGGGTGGGCGAGCCTGGAGGAGCCGGAGCTGGTGGCGCTCTGGAGCCGCGCCGACTGCGTGGCGAAGCCCCCGCGGCGCCAGGACAAGCCGTAGGGAGATCTTCCCCGTCAGCCGCCGCAGGCCACGGCGGGCGGCACCATCTCGCGGCGCGGGACCGGCTGCGCCAGGGTGCAGATGGTCCACAGCTCGGTATCGCTGCTCTGCTCCCACGCCTGCGGGATGGGATGCAGCCGGCGCTTTTCCACAGCCGATTCGAAGCAGAGCCAGCCGTTGCCCATCGCCTCGGGAAGGTGCTTTCGCGCGTGGGCAGGCCAGTCGCCGTGCTGGCCGGGGATCACGTCCCAAGCCTGCCAAGAGGTACCATCGGGACCCATGAAGCTGCGCGCGGCCATGATCGCCCCCTAAGCGTTTGGGGTGCCCGAACTTGCGCGGCGTCCGGCTTGCACATTCCATGCCGCGCTGCTCCCATGGGGCGTATCAGAGTCACTCCGTTTTCTTTGGATGGGACCTCTTGACCGCGTCCCTCTCGGCGCTTATTGCTATGGCCCCCATAAGATCCAATCCCCATCCAGATACCATCCAGACCCAGATGCCCTCTCCCCAAGCGGCCGGGCAGTGGTTCGCGCCGGTGCGAATCGAGCACGGCGGCGAGGCGTTCGTCGTGAAGCCCCACGCGGAGGAGGCGGAGCCCGCCGCCGGAGGTGACGGCCGTCCCGGCTTCGTCCTCTGCTGGGCGCTGTTCCCGCACCCGTGGGAGCCGGGCCTTCCGCCCATCGCCACGCACGGGCCGGCAACGGAAATGCCGCGCGAGCGCGCGGCCGAGACGGCGCGGGCGTGGCTGCGTGCGCATCATCCCGCCGGCACGCGCGCGCGGAGACCGGCGCGGACGTAACCAATCCTTTCCTTCCCCGCTCCAACCCGGCAGACTGAATCGGCGGCGCGCCCCGCCCATCTTCATCCCCCGCCCCATCCTGCCGGAGCATCTCCATGAACCCGTTTCGTCTCGCCCGCCGCGCGGCGCTCCATGCGCTTGCCGCTGCGGCGATGCCCTGCCTGCTGGCCGCGCAGATCGCGCCGCGGGAATACGCCGCCCGCCGCGAGGCGCTGCTGGCCACGATCGACTCGGGCGCCGTGGTGGCGTTCGGCGGGGTGGAGCCGGTGGAGGCCTGGCCGCCGTTCGCGCAGCTGCCCTCGTTCGAGTACCTGACCGGCTTCGGCGAGCCGAACGCGGCGCTGCTGCTCACGAAACGCGGCGGCGCGGGGACGGCACAGCTCTTCCTGATGCCACGCAACCCGCGCAACGAGCTGTTCGTCGGCGCGCGCACGGGTCCGGACGAGGCGATGGCGCGCACGGGGATCCCCGGGCGCCCGATGGCCGGGCTTCGCGCCGCGGTCGATTCGCTCGTGGCGGCGGGCCTTCCGGTCTACCTGGTCAGCGACGTGCACACCACCGACTTCGCACCGGCGGACTCGCTGACGCGCGGCTCGCACTTCGCGGAGATGCTGCGGCGGGCGCATCCGGGGCTCGTGGTGAAGGCGATCGACGCCACCGTGCTGGAGCTGCGCGCGCGGAAGAGCCCCGCCGAGATCGCGCTCCTCCGCCGCGCGACGGAGATCAGCGGCGCCGGGCACCGCGACGCGATGCGCGCGGTGGGCCCCGGGTGCAACGAGGGCGAGATCCAGGCGGTGCTCGAAGGCACCTTCCGCCGGCTGGGCGGCGAGCGCCCGGGATATGGCAGCATCGTGGGCTCGGGGCCGAACGCGCTGGCGCTGCACTACCAGCGCAACGACCGCGTGATGCAGGCGGGCGACGTGCTGGTGATCGACGCCGCCACGGCGCTGGGCCACTACTCGGCCGACATCACCCGCACGCTGCCGGTGAGCGGGCGGTTCACCCCCGACCAGGCGGTGGTGTACGGGATCGTGCTCGACGCGCAGGCGGCGTTCGTGCGCCAGATCCGCCCGGGCGGCACGCGCACCGTGGCGAACGACTCCGGGCGCGCGGTGGTCGCGGCAGGGCTGACGAAGCTGGGGCTGATCGAATCTCCCGGGGCGATGTACGACGCCGACGAGTGCCCGCGCGAGGGTTGCCGGCAGGTGCGCCTCTACGCGTGGCACGGCTACGGCGGCCACGGGATCGGGCTGGAGGTGCACGATCCCGCGCAGTACTACACGGGTGACGGCACCTTCAAGCCCGGCGACGTCTTCACCGTGGAGCCGGGGATCTACGTGAACCCGGCGATGCTGGACCGGCTTCCCGACACGCCGCGCAACCGCGCGATGATCGCCCGCCTGCGCCCGGCGATGCAGCGCTACGCCAGCATCGGCGTGCGCATCGAGGACGACTACCTGGTGACGGAGACGGGCGTGGAGTGGCTGTCGCACGACGTGCCGCGCGCCCTCACCGAGGTGGAGGCGGCGATGCGCGCGCCCGCCGGCGTCCCGCGCTGCGGCCGCCCTCGATAAAGAAAAAGAAAATCTCACGCAGAGTCAGCAGGGTCAGCAGAGAGAACAGCTGAGGCAGCTGCAGTTCTCTGCTGACCCTGCTGACTCTGCGTGAGACCTATCTGTTTGTTTCAGGGAAAGTGGCGAGCGACAGTCATGTGGTAGACGGGCTGCTGGTTCTCCATCATCACGTGCAGCGCGTGCTCGTCGCGCATCTCTGCGATGGCGCGGCCGAGCTCCGCCTGCAGGACCTTCGCGTTCGCCTTCCCGATCTCCTCCAGCGTGTCCGCCTCCATCTCGCCCACCCCGGCGGGCACCGCGAAGCGCTCGTGCGACACGTCCACCGTGGTGCCGAACTCATGAGCGCTGACCGTGCGCGACGCGTACGAGTTCGTCCGCCGTAGGTCCGCCTGCGTCTCGGCCGTGCGCAGCGCGGACGTCACCTTCATCCGGTAGCGCGGCAGGCCCAGCCGGTCGAGCCGCGCGTGGAAGCGGCGCCCGAGCTCGGCCAGCATCGCGCGCGCGTCGGGGGTGGCGAAGGGGACGGAGTGGTCCATGTCGCGCAGTACCCACCACGCGGTGCTGTCGCCCAGGAACACGAGGCGGCCCTCGCGCTGGAGCGCCGTGATCCGCGTGGAGTCGGAGGAGCGGATGCCGAGCCGCTGCGCGGTGGCGATCTGCCCGGCGTTCACGTCCTGGCGAAGCTCGCCGACTTCGCGCGCGCCCAGCGGCCGGGCGCGCGCGAACGCCGTCCGCACCGAGTCGGCCCGCGCGGCGATCCGCGCCAGATCGCGCGCCGAGTCCGCCCCAGTCATCGGCGGCGGGGGACGCCGCGGGGGAGCCTCCTCGATCTCCCGCCGCGGCGCCTGCGCCCGTGCGCCCCCGTCCGCCTCGCCGCGCGCGCAGCCGCAGACGGCCAGCGCCGCGATCGCCATCCCCATCGCCCAGCCTCGCATCTCCATCCCGCGCAACAGGTTCCCGACTCCGACGAAACGGGCGTGGGGAAGGGGCCAGATGCATGCCAGCCGCCCAGCATCCCTCGAAGGAGGTGATCGCACGCGGAGCAGGTTTTTTCCAAATATCAATACGGGCTACCGCAATTGATTGTGCATTCGGATCGAGTGTCATTCCGAGCGGCGCCGCTGCTCCGAATCGCCAAACGCGCTGATGCGTGGCGGCGCCCGAGGAATCTGTGGCATGCGTCCGAGCGTCAGGCAGCCTGTGACTCGGGAGCCGGCCACAGATTCCTCGGGCGCCACGGCTTTGGCACGGAGGAGAGGGCGGCGCAGCGCCTTCGGAATGACATTCATTCTTCCGATGCACCGTTGTCCGGAGATTGGGTATCAGGAGTGTCCGCAGATTTCGAGGTGAGAAAGGAATCGCACGTTTCCAGCCGTGGCGGGATCGCGATGCGCCGCATGAAGTTGAGGGTTATGTCGTTGCAACGCGTATCATTTCGTGACATGAAATCATTGACGACAAGATTAGCCGAACATTAGTATACCGTACCCACGAGCGACGGACCCGGGAGCACGGGACCGCGCACTTCTCGCCCGCGCCTGCCGGCGCCGGGCCGCTGGCGGCAGCCGTCGAGCCGCCGCGCGACCTCACGCCATACGACAGGCGCTCACCCGAGTGCCGATCCCCCTCCGGCGGCCGTTGCCCACCCGGCTGGCCGCGGTGCGACGCGCGCTCCGGCGGCGGAGGTGGAGGGGCCCGGCAGCCTCTCCGGCCACCCTTTCCGCCGTACCGAACGCGTCTTCGCGCTGCCTCGCCGGCCACCCACCATCGTGCCCCGGAGGTCGCATGCGTCGCGCGGCCCAAGTCCCACTCACGCTCCTCTTCGGCCTGTTGGCTGCCGCGTGCACCGACGCACGGCAGGGGCCGAGCCCCACGGCCACGGGGGTGCAGCCGGTCGGTCCCCTGGGCGCCGTGTCCACCGCGGGAACCACGCTGGGGCAGCCCGTCCCCGGCCTGTCGCTGTCGCAGCTGGCGGCGTTCAACCGCGGGGCGGAGATCTTCGACACCAACTTCAACCAGTTCAACGGGCTGGGGCCCATCTTCAACGCCAGCTCGTGCGCCGAGTGCCACGGCGAGGAGGAAGGCCCGCTGGGCGGCACGGGCGACGAGGTGGAGACCCACTTCACCAACGTGCGCTCCGACGGCAGCTGCGACCCGCTGACGGCCAAGGGCGGCTTCGTGCACCAGGACTCGGTGACGCCCAAGCTGTTCCAGGTCACCGGGCTCACCAGCGAGCCGTTCCCCACGGTCACCCACCAGCGGGGGACGCGCAGCACGCCCGACATCTTCGGCTTCGGGCTGATCGCGGCCATCCCCAACGCGGCCATCCTGAACCAGGAAGACCCGTACGACTTCAACTACGACGGCGTCTCGGGGCGCGCGCACTACACGCCCGACAACGACATCGGCAAGTTCGGCCGCAAGGCGCAGGAGGGGAGCATCACGCTGTTCAACGCCGGCGCGCTGCTGCAGGAGATGGGGATCACCAACAAGTTCAATCCCACCGAGAACAACATCGGCGGGATGGCCATCCCGCCAGGGGTGGACCTGGCGGCCGACCCCGAGATCAGCAGCGCCACCTTCGACGACCTGAACTCGTTCGTGATCTTCCTGGCGCCGCCCCCGCAGGCCGCGCTGACGACCAACGCGCTGTACGGGCGCGACATCTTCAACTCCATCGGCTGCAAGACCTGCCACACGCCGCAGTACACCACCACCGACGTGGGCATCGCGCCGCTGAGCTACAAGACGGTGAAGCCGTTCAGCGACTTCCTGCTGCACGACATGGGCACCGCCGACATCTGCCTGGGGCAGGCCACGCGGCGCGAGTTCCGCACCGAGCCGCTGATGGGCGTGCGCTTCATGGAGTTCTTCATGCACGACGGCGCCTCGCCCACCATCTCCGACGCCATCGCGCGGCACGGCGGCGAGGGCGCCAACGCCCGCGCCCGCTTCAACAGCCTGACGTCGACGCAGAGGGCGCAGCTGCTCGAGTACCTGAACTCGCTGTAGCGCGTCCGCCGGGGCCGCTGCCGGACGGCCCCGCCTGCGCGAACGATCCGCCGAGGGGCGGCCGGAGCATCTCCGGCCGCCCCTCGCGCGCCCGGCCGCATCCACACCAGCCGCAGAAGAAGCCGTGGCAACACCACCGCCGGCCCGGCCGCGTTCCACCATCTCCGGTCCAACGAAGGCAGGCCCGCTGTAGCGCCGGCTCCCCACGTGGGACGGCGGAGACCCGCCACTTACCCTGAAGTGCAGCGCACCCGTACGGCGCACGATACCGAACTGCTTGGCCGATCGGACGTTACGTAATGATGCGTCAGGATCCCTTGTCTGGGAACGACGATTGCTCGATCACCTTCTGCGGAAATGTGCGCAGGATAATTTTTCTTCCCTCAAAGGGAGACACACTACCATGGGTACCATATTCATGGATGTTTCGACGTACCAGGTGTACGCGTACGGGGGGCCTAACCCGATCAGCCATATCGACGCGGCGATCGTCCTGCCGGCCGGGCACTCGACCGTCAGCCTCGTGTTCTATCACGACGGCGCGGTGATCCCGGCCAACACCATGGTCCCCCTTGGCCTCGGAAACTTCTTGTACACCATGCGCTACCGTTACGCGCAGTTTGCCAACGTGCTGGACCTGCTGCGCAACGAAAAGCCGATCAGGTTCTACTTCGACGACCAAAGCATGCTTGGGTACATCACCACGAGCGACGAACCAATCGGTGAAGCCGAGGTCTGACGCGATTCGTAAAGACGTGGCTGCATAGGTGTCCGCCGCCGCGCACCTGCCGAACGCGCGTCCCGAACGTAGAAAACGTTCCGGGTGTTCGGACGTGGAGGGGCGCGGCTGGGACACCGGCGGGGCACGCGCATGTCCGACCCGCGCGGGTCCGCGCCGTCGCGGCGCGTTGCGCGCAGCCTGCCATCCTCCGGCGCCGCAACGGGTTGGAGGTTCGCCGCACCACGCCGGGCGGGCGGGTACACGGGTTGCTCCGCGTGGGCGGCGCCGCTGTGCCCTCACTCACCGTTCGGCCCACCCTCGATCGATGATCTGCGCGGAATGCGGACTGCCCGTGGCGCGCTGCGAGTGCCGCGCAGACGCGCGTGAAACGGGTCCCCCGTTCGGCTCCCCACCGGCGGAGGCTCCGGCAGCGGGGCCGTGGCCGGCGCCCGAGCTGCCGGCCGGCTGGTACGCCCCCGGCGGCGCGGCGGCCCCGGCGGGCGCGCCGCCGTCGCTGGTGCAGCAGTACGCTGCGGGCTACGACGAGAAGATGGTGCTGCGCCGGCTGCTGGCCACCGTCGTGGACTACGCCGCGCTCATAGCCCTCCTCCCCGCAGCCGAGGCGGTGCTGGGGAACGCGCGCTACCAGGAGCTGCTGCCGCTGTGGATCGGGCTGCAGCTCCTCTACTTTCCGCTGCTGGAAGGGCTGCGCGGGGTGACGCTGGGAAAGTGGCTGGCCGGAACGCGCGTGGTGGGCCCGCGGGGAACGCCGCCCGGCGTGCTGCGCGCCTGCGTCCGCACGCTGCTGCGGCCGGTGGAGGTGAACCCGTGCCTGTTCGGCGGCGCGCCGGCCGGGCTGTTCGCGTTCCTGTCGCGCCACCACCAGCGCATCGGCGACTCGCTGGCGGGGACGTACGTCTTGCTGACGAAGGACGCGGGGGACGCGGCGGCCCGGCAGCCGTGAAGGTTTGCACCCACGGCGCGCTTGCTCCGCCGCCGCGGCGCGCCGTACCCTGTGCGTGCAGTGACTCACCGCGGGTCCCACGGGCCGGTCTCCCCGGCCGCGCGCCGGACCGCGGCGCCGGTGAATCCCCTCCGCCCGCCGCGGTTCCTCCCGAGCTCTCCGGCGCGGGCCGGCCGGCCACCCACCATCACGTGGAGGCCGTATCATGAGCCGCATCCCCATCCTCTCCTCCCTCGCCCTCGTCCTTGCCGCCGCCGCGTGCGGGGATGAATCGCCGTCCGCGCCCGCGACTTCCACCGGCGCGCGGCGGGACGCCGTCCCCCACACGGAGGTGCGCGACCTGGCCGACCTGGGCACCTTCGGCTGGAACCACGGTTTCGGGTTCGAGATCAACAACCGGGGCGAGATCGCCGGGCGCACCGACCTCGGCCCGCCCAACGCGCCGACGCAGGCGCACGCGGTGTTCTGGTCGCCCCGCGACGGCGTGACCGACCTGGGGACGCTGGGCGGCACGAATTCCGAGACGCGCGCGCTGAACGACCACGGCCTGGTCGTCGGCCTGGCGCAGAAGGCGGGCGACGCGCTCTTCCAGCGCCACCCCACCGTCTGGCGCGTGTCGCAGAGCGGGTTCGAGACGATCGAGCTGGGGCCGTTCGTGAACGGGCAGGCTGAGGACGTGAACAACGCCGGCGTGGTGGTGGGCTGGTCCACGCCCTTCGTCTTCGGCCCACCGACCGGCTTCCGCTGGACGGAGGACGGGGGGATCGAGACGATTCCCCCGATTGCCGGGCTGCGCAGCCAGCCGGGGGGAATCAACGAGGCGGGCGACGTCGTCGGAAGCAGCACCGTCTCCCCGCCCTTCGTGGACCACGCGGTGATCTGGTGGCGCGACGGCACGGTCACCGACATCGGCACGATGGGCGGCAACGCCATGGCGCGCTCCATCAACGCGCGCGGCGAGGTGGCCGGCTTCGGGCAGGTGTGCCCCGGCTGCGCCTTCCACGCCTTCTACTGGAGCGCGGAGGACGGGCTGATCGACCTGGGCACCTTCGGCGGCACGCGCAGCTTCGCCTTCGAGATCGACAACCACGGGCGCGTGGCCGGGTTCTACGAGACGGCCGACCTGGTGCGCCACGCCTTCATCTGGACGAAGGAGGGCGGCAAGGTGGACCTCCCCACGCTGGGCGGCGCCGAGTCGTCCACCGGCAGCATCAACGCGCGCGGGCAGGTCACCGGGCGCGCCGCGGACGCCTCGGGCACCGTGCACGCGGTGATCTGGCAGCTCGGGAACGAGCCCTGAGCGCGGCCGCGGACGACGCCGCGTCTCCCGCCGACCGCCTGGCGGAGCACGCCCGCGAGTGGCGCGTGGCCGTCGATTCCGTGCTGGAGACGGAGACGTCGCTGGTCGCCTTCGGCCGGCGCGGCGCGGACGCGGTGGTGCTGAAGGTGGTGCTGCGCCCGTGCGACGAATGGCACGCAGGCGAGGTCGTCGCCGCGTTCGGGGGACGGGGGATGGTGCGCGCGATGGAGCACGCCCCCGGCGCCGTGCTGCTGGAACGGGCGGCGCCGGGGACGCCGCTCGTCGAGATGGCGCTCGCCGGGCGCGACGACGAGGCGGTGGACGTCATCGCCGGGGTGATGCGGCGGATGGCGCATCCCGATCCCCCGCCGCCGTCCTCCCCCACGGTCGCGCGGTGGGGGCGGGGATTCGATCGTTATCTCGAGGGTGGAGATCTCCAGGTCCCCCGCGATCTCGCCGAGCACGGCCGGCGCGTCTTCCACGACCTCTGCGCCACGCAGCGGGAGAGGCGGCTGCTGCACGGCGATCTCCAGCACTACAACGTGCTGTTCGACGAGCGCCGCGCCTGGCTCGCCATCGATCCCAAGGGCGTGGTGGGCGAGGCGGAGTACGAGCTGGGCGCCGCGCTCCGCAATCCCGTCGAGCGCCCCGACCTCTTCGCGTCCCCCGTGATCGTCGAGCGGAGGTTGCGTAGATTCGAGGCGGCGCTGGGGATCGACGCCCGGCGCGCGCTGGGGTGGGCCTTCGCGCAGGCCGTGCTCTCGGCGATCTGGGGCGTGGAGGACGGCTTCCCTGTCCCCGCCGACGCGCCCGTGCTGCGGCTGGCCGAGGCGATCCGGCCGATGCTCACCTGAACGAAGATCCCGTGGCGGCAGCACTCTACGACACGATCGGCCGCGGCTACGCGCAGTTGCGGCGCGAGGACCCGCGGATGGCGGTGCGCATCCACTCCGCGCTGGGGGATGCCCGCACGGTGGTGAACGTGGGCGCCGGCACCGGATCGTACGAGCCCGCGGACCGCCGCGTGGTCGCGGTGGAGCCGTCGGAAGTGATGGTGCGGCAGCGGCGGCCGGGGAGCGCGCCCGTGGTCCGCGCGTCCGGCGTCGACCTTCCCTTCGCGGACGCGCGCTTCGACGCGGCGATGGCGATTCTCACGATCCACCACTGGCCGGACTGGCGCCGCGGGCTGCGCGAGATGCGGCGTGTGGCGCGGCGGGTGGTGCTGCTCACCTGGGACCCGGCCAGCCCGGGATTCTGGCTGGTGCAGGAGTACTTCCCGGAGATCGTGGAGGAAGACCGCGCCATCTTCACGGGGATGGACGAGATCGCGGAGGTGCTGGGCGACGTCTCCGTCGAGCCCGTCCCCGTCCCGGCGGACTGCGTGGACGGCTTCCTGGGCGCGTACTGGCGCCGCCCCGAGGTCTACCTCGATCCGAACGCGCGGGCCGCCATCTCCGCCTTCGCGAAGATGCGCGACCCCGAGCCTGCGGTCGCGCGCCTGGCCGCCGACCTGGCCGACGGCACCTGGCACGCGCGCTGGGGCCACCTTCTGGACCGCGACGAGTTGGAGATCGGCTACCGCCTCGTCGGCGCGGGCGAAAGGGATTGATCCGCGTCGATGTGGCTCCGCACCAGAATCTCACCTCTGCATTGGAGGAAGGGATGTCATTCCGAAGGCGCTGCGCCGCCCTGTCCTCCATGCCGTAGCCGTGGCGCCTGAGGAATCTGTGGCCGGCTCCCGAGCCACGGGCCGCCTGTCGCTCGGACGCAGGCCAAAGATTCCTCGGGAGCCGCCAACCATCGGTGCGGCCGCGGGCTCGGTGCGGCGGCTCCGCTCGGAATGACATCAGCGTGTCACCCGTCTAAGACGCCCTTTCGCAGCACATCTGTTTGTATCGAATCTCCGCTGTTATTCATTGATCGGTCAGGTCCTCGATTTCCCCGCTGGTCGCCGCCGATGTGCATCCCCATCCTCCACTCCGTCTCTGCTCCCCCGGGTGAAGCCGTGAGCGCCGCCGAAACCCGCGTGGCAGGGTGAGATCCGGGTTCGTGGAGGCGGGCGGGAGACGGCTGGAGTACCGCTGGTTCGGTCCGGGGCCGGGCGACGCGCCGACGGTCGTCTTCCTGCACGAGGGGCTGGGGAGCGCGGGGCTCTGGCGCACCTTTCCCGCGCGGCTGGCGGAGATGACGGGATGCGGGGCCATGGCGTACTCGCGCGCGGGCTACGGCGGCTCGGACCCCGTCCCCCTCCCCCGCCCGATCCGCTTCATGCACGACGAGGCGGCGGTGCTCGGCGAGCTGCTCGATGCGCTGGAGATCGGCGAGCACGTGCTGTTCGGGCACAGCGATGGCGCCTCCATCGCGCTGATCCACGCGGGGCGCGAGCCGCGGCCGGGGCTGCGCGGCGCGGTGCTCGAGGCGCCGCACGTCTTCGCCGAGGAGCACGGGCTGGCCAGCATCGCGCGCATCCGCGAGGTGTACGCGGAGACGGACCTGCGCGCGCGGCTGGCGCGGCACCACGGCGCCAACGTGGACGTGGCGTTCCGCGGCTGGAACGACGTGTGGCTGGACCCCGGCTTCCGCGCGTGGAACCTGGAGGAGTTCCTCCCCGCCGTGCGCGTGCCGCTGCTGGTGGTGCAGGGCGAGGACGACGAGTACGGCACCTGGGCGCAGGTCGAGGCCATTCAGCGCCAGTCCGGCGGTCCCGTCGAGGTGCTCCCCGTCCCCCGCTGCGGCCACGCGCCGCACGCCGAGCACCCGGACGTGGTGCTGGCCGCCGCCGCGGAGTTCGTCCGCCGCGTGCTGGGGCGGGATTCCGTCGATTCGCGGGACACCGCGCCTCCGGTGTCATCCTGAGGAGGCGCCGCGCGGCGCCGGCGTCGGCGCGAATCTCCGGCGCCGACGAAGGATCTTGCATCGTCAGGAGCGAGGCCGGCTCCGTGCGCGAATGCCTGGCCTCGCTCGGCGGAGAGTAGATCCTTCGGGCGCGTCAAGTTTCCGGCACAACGAGCGTTCCGTCTACGCGCCCTCAGGATGACATCGAACCGACAGCCGCATCATTATCACCTCATGCCTGACAGGATGATGAACCGAGTTGGACGCATCCTGGCCGTGACCGCCGGGCTGGCAGCGGGCGGGTTCGTGTTCGGCGGGATGGCGGCGATCCTGGCGTTCTGGGTGGCCACCGCGCTGACCGCCACGGGGCAGCCGGCCGACCCCGACCTGTTCCACCCGGCCATGCTCGCCCGGTTCGCGACCGGGGGAGCGATGGGCGCCGTGCTCTTTCCCGCCGCCGGCTTCCTGCTGATGCGCACCGTGCCGCTGGGGCTGGCGTTGCTCGGCACGCTGCTGGGCACGATGGCCGGGGGAATCGCCGGCTGGATGCTGCCGGCGGAGTTCCAGGTCGACGGCCAGATCATCCACGCCGTGAACGGCGCGCTGCTCGGCTTCCTGGTGGCCACGGTGCTGCTGCGCGTCCTCGCCGGCCGTGCCGCGCGCCGCGAGGCCACGCGCGTCTCCGCCGGCTGAGGCGCGCGACGACATTCAATCGGACGCAACCATGAACCGGACTGGACGTATCCTCGCCGTGACCGCGGGGCTGATCGTGGGCGGGGCGGTGTTCGGCGGGCTGGCGGCGCTCGCGGCGCTGCTGATCGCCTTCGCGCTCACCGAGGGGATGCCCATCGACGTGCCCACCGACGTGTACGAGATGGTGTTCGGCGTGGGCGCGCTGTTCGGCGGCGTCCTCTTTCCCGTCACCTGCTGGGTGCTGCTGCGGCGCGTGGCGCTGGGGCTGGCGCTGCTCGGCACGGTCGTGGGCACCATCGCCGGGGGGACGGTGGGGTGGCTCCTGCCCGCGCACGACATCGACCAGGTCTACAACTCGGTCATCGGCGCGGTGATCGGCTTCCTGATCGCCACGGTGCTGCTGCGCGTGCTCGCCAGCCGCGCCGCCCCTCGCGACGAGACGCGCGTCTCCGTCGGCTGACCTCCATCTCCATCCCACGCCCTTCATGCTCCGCAGACTGGCCGCCGCGCTGGCGATGGCGCTCGCGCTCCCCGCCGCGGCGGCCGCGCAGGACCCCGACTTCCGCGACGTGGGGACGGATTCCGCGTCGGTGTTCGCCTTCGTCCGCCGCCTGAACGCCGCCGTCCGCGCGCGCGACAGCGCGGCCGTCGCGCGGATGGTGCACTATCCCGCCGACGTGTGGACGGGGCGATGCTACGCGACGGTCCTGGGCCCGCAGCAGCTGCTGGCGCGGTACGGCGGGACGTTCTCGCCGGGGATGGCGCGCGAGCTCGCGGCGATCCGGCGCGACAGCATCTTCGTGGCGGACGACGCGGTGGGGCTCAACGGCGGGCTGGTGTGGATCGCCGCGGTGGGGCCGCGCGGCGCGCTGCGCATCATCACCCTCAACCGCCCGACGGACCAGCAGGGCGACGTGCCGGAGTGCCCGTTCCGGGCCCCGCCGCTGGCGCCGGGGGCGAGCGTCACCGGGACCTGGGAGATGCGGATGGGGCCTTCGGCGGGATGCTCGCTCGAGGTGGAGCAGCTGCCGCGGAGCCGCATCCACTTCCTGCTCGACTGCAGCCGCGGCGGACCGTCGTACAACGTGGGGAGCGCGGAGGACACCATCCCCATCTCCCGCGGCGTGGCCGTCTACCGCAGCGACGAGTTCGGGAGGTGCGAGATCCGCTTCACCTTCTTCGACGGATGGATGCGGGCGCGGCACGAGGAGGAGGGCGGCGGATGCGGCTTCGGCCACAACGTCTACGCCAGCGGCACCTACCGCCACACCCGCACCGCGCGCCCGCGCTTCGAGCCCGCCAACGGGCGGTGACGCGCGGCGCTCATCATCGCCACACGGCGACGGCGCGGACGAGGTGACGGCGGGCGGCGCTCCGCGCCGGGGACCCTCATCCCCCCGACCCCCTTCTCCCGAACTGCAGGAGAAGGGGGAGAATTCTGGCGCGGGCGAGGGCCTCGCGGCATAGTTGGGACGTCACGCCCGCCGGATCTCCCTCCGCCTGGAGGATGCCATGAAGCCGCACCTCCTCACCCTCGCGCTCCTTGCCCTGCCGGCGGCGGTGCGCGCGCAGGAGCCGGCGCACGCGCACGCGCACGGGACGCCGCAGCTGGGGACGGTGTCGTTCCGCAACTCCGGCGCGGCCGCGGCGCAGGCGCCGTTCCTGCGCGGGCTGGCCTTCCTGCACAACTTCGAGTACCGGGACGCGGCCGACGCCTTCCGCGAGGCGCAGCGCGCCGATCCGCGCTTCGCCATGGCGTACTGGGGCGAGGCGCTCACCTACTCGCACGTCCTGTGGTTCGAGGAAGACCTCCCGGCGTCGCGCGCCGCCCTCGCGCGGCTGGCGGCCACGCCGGCCGCGCGGCTGGCGCTGGCGGGGACCGCGCGCGAGCGGGCGTACGGCGCGGCGGTGGAGGCGTTCTTCGCCGACGCGCCGCCGGCCGCGCGGTACACGGCGTTCGCCGACTCCATGCGCGCCCTCTCGGCGCGCGACACGGCGGACCTGGAGGCGGCCTCGCTGGCGTCGCTGGCGCTGCAGATGGCGCTGTACTCCGGGGCCGTGCCTGCCGAGCGCCGCGCCGCCGTCCGCGGCGACGCCATCACCCTGGCCCAGCGCGTCTTCCGCGTGGCGCCGCGGCACCCGGGCGCGGCGCACTACCTGATCCACGCCACCGACGCCCCCGGCTTCGCCGCGGGCGGACTGGACGCGGCGCGCGCCTACGCCCGCATCGCGCCCGACGCGGAGCACGCGCTGCACATGCCGTCGCACATCTTCCTGCAGGTGGGGATGTGGGACGACGTGGTGGCCAGCAACGAGCGCGCGTGGGCCGCCAGCCGCGAGTGGGTGCGGGCGCGCGGGGCGTCGCCACGCGCGCTGAGCTTCCACACGCTCGGCTGGCTGCAGTACGCCTACCTGCAGCAGGGCCGCTTCCGCGCCGCCCGCGCGCTGGTCGACACGGCGCACGCGGTGCTGGCCGGCGTCGATCTCTCCCCCGCCGGCGGCGGCGGCGCCGACGCGCGGCTGGCCGAGCCGTCGCTGCGCTTCGCCCTGGCCGCGGAGACGGGGGACTGGACGCTGGTGCCCGCCGCCGGCGCGCCCCGTCCCGGACCGTCGTCGGCCGCACCGTCGCAGCGCGCGTGGATCTTCGCCAACATCGCGGCGTTCCAGCAGGCCGCCGCCGCGGGGATGCGGGGCGATTCCGCCGCCCCGGCCGCCGCCGCGCGCGACTTCCAGCGGCTGATCGACGCGGGCGAGGGCGGCGTGGGGCTGCAGTTCGCCGCGACGAGGTTGCGGGCCATCGCCGCGCACGCGCGGGGCGACGGCCCCGGCGCCATCGCGCTGATGCGCGAGGCGGCGGCGGTGGAGGACCGCACTCAGCCCGTGGGGCCGGTCTCCCTTTCCGCGCACGAACTGCTGGGCGCGTGGCTGCTGCGGGCGGGCGACGCGCGCGGCGCGGCCGAGGCGTACGCGGGCGCGCTGGCCCTGATGCCGAACCGCTCCTCCGCGCTTCTGGGCCTGGCGCGCGCGCGCGCCGCCCTGGGCGAGCGGGATGCCGCGGCCGACGCCGCCCGCAGCCTCCTGGCCAACTGGAAGCAGGGCGACGAGACGGCGGAGCTGGCCGAGGCCCGGCGCCTGGCGGCGAGCCGTTGATCCGCTCGTGCTGACGGCGCGGATGCGGAGATCCGCGCTCGGGGCCCTCCTGGCGGCGTCCATCCTGGCCGCCGCGCCGGCGCGCGCGCAGGAGGCGGTGCGCGTGGCGGTGACGGCGCGCACGGCGGCGGACTCGCTGGCATCGTTCGACGGGCGGCGGCAGGAGGCGGAGCGGACCACGCTCACCGTGCGCCAGGTGTGGCCCGGCGCGACCGACACGTCCACCGTCACCGTCGCGTACCTGCGGCTCCCCGCGCGCACGCCGCGCCCGGGGAGCCCGATCGTGTTCCTGATGGGCGGCCCCGGCGTCCCCGCCAGCGTGATCGGGCGCGTGCCGCCGTACTGGGCGCTGTTCGACCGGCTGCGCTCCGTGGCCGACGTGGTGCTGCTGGACCAGCGCGGCACCGGCCTCTCCCACCCGTCGCTCGACTGCGCGCCGGGCGATCCGCCGCGCCCGGACTTCCTGGAGAGCCTGCGCACGCTGCGGCGCGCGCTGGTGGCCACGTACGCGCCGTGCGTGGCCGCGTGGCGCGCGCGCGGCGTGCGGCCCGAGTGGGTCTCCGCGGCCGAGATCGCGCGCGACGTGGAGGAGGTGCGGCGGCGGCTGGGTGCGGAGAAGGTGTCGCTGCTGGCGTTCAGCTACGGGACGCGGCTGGCGCTGGAGTACGCGCGGCTGTATCCCGGGCGCGTGGACCGCGCGGTGCTGCAGGGCACGCTCGGCTTCGACGAGGTGATCCGCACGCCCACGGCGCTGGACTCGGTGCTCGCGCGCGTGAGCGCCGCGGCGGCGCGGGACTCCGTCGCCCGGTCGCTGACGCCGGAGCTGAGCACGGCGCTGGAGGATGTGCTGGCTGACGCCGGCCGCCGCCCGTTCGAGGTGACGGTCCCCGGCGCGGACGGCGCCCCGGTGCGGCTGCGGGTGGGCCGCGGCGGGCTCGAGGCCCTCGTCTCCGGCCGCATCGCGGACCCGCGCCTTCCCGCGCTGGCGGCCACGCTGCGCGCGGGCGACACGCGGGTGCTGGCGGCGCTGGCGGGCGGCATCTGGCGCGACCTGGCGGGCGGCGGGGGATCGCTCTTCGGGCGCGCCGTCTACTGCTCGGCCCCCGCGCCGCGCGAGCGCGAGCGGCTGGCGCGGTCGCTGGCCGGCCGCGCGATGCTGGGCCAGGTGTTCGACAACATCCCCGAATCGTCCGACTTCTGCCGCGAGATCGGGATCGCGCCGGGCGCGTACGCCCCGCCGCCCGCGCGGCCGTGGCCCGGCGCCGCGCTCTTCGTCACCGGCACGCTCGACGACCGCACGCCGCCCGCGAACGCCGAGCGCGCGCGCCGCTGGTTCGCCGGCGCGCGCGTGGTGACGGTGGAGAACGGCGGCCACGAGCTGCTTCCGGTCGACGAGGTCCAGTCGCTCGTCGCCGAGTTCCTGTCCACCGGCACCGTCTCGCGCACGACGCTCACACTGCCGCCGCCGCGCTTCCTCACCATCGAAGAAGCGCTCCAGCCGCCCCGCCGCGGCCGGTGAGTTTCGCCCGAAGGAGGGTGTCGCGCGGGGCGACGGTCATTCCGGGGCCCGCCGCCGCCGCGCCCTCTCCCTGGCGCTTCGCGCCTGTCCCTCCCCCAAAACGGACTGGGGGAGGGACGGGCTCGCTTCGCTCGTGACGCGCGGGGACGGAGAGTCCTGGTGACACGGCCGGTGACGTGCTCGACTTCCGCGCGATCGCGCCGTTCTCCCCGCGCCGCGGCGGCGGTATGACATATTCCTTCCTCCAATGCACGGTTGATCCGGAGATTCGCCCGCGTGGACACCCCCGCGCGCCGGAGTGTACCCTCGCGGAGACAGATGTAGTTGGGCGCCCATCCGAACTCGTTGCGGGGAAACGTCTTCGCACCCGGCATGTGCGTTGCTCGGCCGGGGATGCAGATCCGGCACCGTTCCCCGCATCCTCATGGACGCCATGATGAAGCTCCGCACCACCTCGCTCGCCGCCGCCGCACTCGTGCTCGCCGCCGCCTGCGCCCCCGCGCCGCCCCCGTCCGACACGCCGCTCGCCACGCGCGGGCAGCCGTGCAACAACGAATGCCGCGTGCTGGTGAGCAACCCGGGCGCGCAGGAGATCGAGGTCTACTACAACGCGCTGCGCGAGCCGCCGCAGCTGCTGGGCACCGTCAACCCCAACGGCACCGCCCGCTTCGTGGTGCCGATGGAGACGGCCGAGTGGGTCTTCGTCTCCGTGCGGACCGCCGCGAACGGCCGGACCATCGACGCCCGCCGGCTGATGCTGAGCCCCGCGCGCATGGCCGAGTTCCGCGTGAACCTCGACCGCATGCACTGAGATCCAATCGCACGTCGACCGGGACGGCGAGCGTGGGAGATCTTTCCCGCGCCGCCGCCCCGGCCGCATCTTCCCACCCGCGTCGGGGAGATCGTGACCGGCGGGGGAACAACCGATCGCATCACGAATCTTCCCGTCGTTCAATCCCGACCACGCAGGAGATCTCCCTCTCACCCCGGAGGACGAACAGGGATGATGCCGACGAGACGAACGCAGCTGGCCGCCGCCGCGCTCCTGGCGCTGGCCTCCGTCGCCCGCTCCGAGGCGGACGCGCGCCCGGCCGCCGTGCCGCCGCCGTACCGCCTGTCGCTGCGCGCGATGCTGTTCTACACGGACAAGGGAACGTTCTCGCCGGACCTGATCGCCCGGCCCGTGACGCTGTGGAACACGCCCGCCTTCGAGGGGCGCGCGGGCGGCTCGTCGAACGCCACGCTGGTGGTGGCCGTCGTCACCGGCGAGCCGGGGAGCTACCTCCCCGAGCGCAAGGTGGAGCTGACGGTGACCGAGCGCGGCCGCACCACCTTCCAGCGCGCGCAGGAGACGGGGATCCTCACCACGCAGGGGCGCACGTACGTGGCGTTCTGGCTGTACGGCACCGGCTGCACGCGCCTGCGCCTCTCCGCGCGCATTCTCGGCCAGACGCCCGCCGGCGCCCCCGTCACCGCTTCGATCCCGTTCGACTGCGGGGAGTAGGGTTCATGCGAAACCCGGGAATCTGGTTGATGCACCCGAACCGATTCCACGCTGACGTCATCCTGAGGCCGGCCCAGACTGTAATCAGCGTCTGCGCAAGTGCTTGCAGGCCGAAGGATCTATAATCGCGTCAGCACGAGAATCAGTCGGGACGCACCAATACTTCGGACCTGGTGTTAGGGGATCGGGGACAGGGGAAAAGTGAAGGCCGCGGCGGAGATCGGATTCTCCTTCGCGGCCGTCGTCTGTCGATACGATCTGCGCGTGAAACAAATCTCCCGCCAAGTGCGTCGTTTGTCGCGCGCGGACCGCAATTGCTCTCCCACCCACTCCCACCCTTCCCGCGGAGCCGGCCCATGGATCCCTTCTTCGCGACGGTCATGGCGGCCGAGGTGATGGCGCTGGCGATCATCGTCGGCGGAGTGCTGATGTTCCCCACGGCGCGACGGATGGGCAGGTACGTGGAGATGCTGATCGAGGAGCGCCGCAACCGCCTGAACCCGCCGAAGGACGTGCAGGAGCTGACCGAGGAGCTGGAGCGCACCCGCGAGGAACTGGCGCGCCTGAACGAGCGCCAGGCGTTCGTCGAGGCGCTGCTGGCATCCCGCCCCGCCCCCGCCCTCGCCGCCGGCGACGACGCTGCGCCGTAAGCCGTCGCAAAACAGAAGTATGGCGCGATCCGCGCTGGCGGATCAACTTGGGGAGAGCCGGCCCTGCCGTCGCGGAAATCTCCAGGAGACCGAGAAATGGATGCGGGAACCGCCTACGTCATCATCACCTCGCTGATCGTTTCGGCGATCGTGCTGAACCCGATCGCGAAGGGGTTGGGGAGATACCTGACCGGGCTCGGGGAAAGCCGCAGGAAGGACGCGCCCGCCGCGCCAGCCCCTGAGCTCCGTGCCGAGCTCGACCGCACGCGCGACGAGCTGGAGCGCACGCGCACCGAGCTCGAGCGCCTCGCCGAGCGGCAGGAGTTCCTCGAGGCGCTGGTGGCCGAGAAGGCGCTGCCCGCCGCCGGAGCAGGCGCGCAGAACGCGACCGTGTAAGCGTCCATATCCCGACAACGAGAACAGCGCCCGCGCGACCGTCGAGATCGGCGCGGGCGCTGATTACAGATTCCTCAGGCGCCTGGATTCAGCGCGTTCGAAGGATTCGGCGCAGCGCCTTCGGAATGACATGCTTACGGCGCCGTCACCGACCCCGCCGTGGTGAAGTCCGCGAAGGCGGACTGCGTGTCGTTGTAGCCGCGACTTGAGTCGCATACTCTCCGCACGAAATCCACCCACACGAATCGAGATCAGGCCCCGCACGTCGGATTCAGGTGATACGCCTTGGGCTGCACGAACGCGCGGATGCCGACGATGCCCAGCGTGGAGCCGATCCCCGAGTGGCGGCGGCCGGTCCACGGGAGGCGCGGGCTCACGCGGTCGCAGCAGTTCCAGTAGACGGTGCCCGCGTCCACCTGCCGCAGGATGCGCTCGGCACGCGCGCGGTCGGGCGTGTAGACGGCGGCCGTCAGCCCGTACTCGGTGTCGTTCATCCGCCGCACCCCATCGTCGTCGCCCTCCACCTCCATGATCCCGATCACCGGGCCGAAGGTCTCGTCGCGCATCACCTTCATCTCGTGCGTCACCCCCGCCAGCACCGTCGGCTCCCAGAACCATCCCCGCCCCGCACGCCGCTCGCCGCCGGCCAGGAGCCTCGCGCCGCAGCGGACGGCCTCGTCCACCTGCTCCTGCAGCACGTCCAGCTGCGGCTTCCGCGCGAGGGGGCCGACGTACGTCTCCTCGTCCATCGGATCGCCGACCCGGTAGCCGCGCACCGCCTCGACGAAGGCGTCGGTGAACTCGCGGGCGACGGCGCGGTGGACGTACACGCGCTCGACGGCGCAGCAGCTCTGCCCGGCGTTGTAGAACGCGCCCTCCGCGACCGCGGCCGCCGCGGCGGAGACGTCGACGTCGTCGCACACGTACGCCGGGTCCTTGCCGCCGAGCTCCAGCTGCACCCGCACCAGCCGCCCCGCCACCGTCTCGGCGATGCGTCGCCCCGTGCCGTACGAGCCGGTGAAGAACACGCCGTCGACGTCCTGCTCCAGCAGCGCCGCGCCCACCGGCCCCGCACCCACGATCGGCGCGAACAGCTCGCGCGGCACCCCGGCGCGGTACAGCAGGTCGGCGATGGCCAGCCCCGTGAGCGTGGCGAGCTCCGACGGCTTGTACAGCACCGCGTTCCCCGTCGCCAGCGCAGGGATGAAGACGTTGGAGCCGACGAAGTACGGGTAGTTCCACGCGGAGATGTTGGCGACGATGCCCAGCGGCTCCCAGCGGATGCGCTCCTCGGTGCCGTCCGTCTGCACCACCTCGTCGGCGATGGCGCGCTCGGTATGGTCGACGAAGAAACCGATGCGCGCGGCCATGGCCGCCAGCTCGTTGCGCGACTGGCGGATCGGCTTCCCCATCTCGCTGGTCAGCGTCGCGGCGAGGCGGTCCGTCTCCGCCGCCAGCAGCTCGCCGAAGCGGCGGGCGCACTCCACCCGCTCGGCCACGGGGCGCGCGGCCCACGCGGGCTGGGCCTCGCGCGCGGCCCACGCCTTCGCGCGGATGGAGTCGGGCGTGTCCTCGTCCAGCTCCCGGATCACCTCTTCGGTGGCGGGATTCACGACCTGCAGCATGGAGATCACACCTTCTTCAGTGGGTCGGTTTTCAACGCGCCGTGAGAGACATCTGTCCGGTCGCCACGCGGAGGCCCTCTCCCCCCGGCCCCCTCCCCCAAAACCGACTGGGGGAGGGGGAGACCTCAGCGCGGGGAGAGGGTTCGGCGCGGAACGGACGTATCCCCCTCCCCCGGCTCTCTACTTCGCGCTCACCCTCGTACCTCTCCGCGACTCCACGGCGCGGAGGAAGGCGGCGAGGATCGGGGTGCCGTGCAGGAGCGACGCGTCGCCGGGGTCCTGGAACTCCGGATGCCACTGCACGCCGTAGGCGAAGGGCGACGCCGACTCCGGCTCTCCGTCGCCGCGCGGGTCGTAGCGCAGCGCCTCGACGATGCCGTCGTCGGGGGAGACGGCCTCGACGCGCAGGCCGTCTCCCAGGCGGCGGACGCCCTGGTGGTGCACGGTGTTCACGCGGCCGCCCTCGCGATCGCCGTACAGCCGCGCGATCCACGAATCCGGCTCGAAGCGCACCTCGTGGAAGAGCTGGTCGTAGACGTTCCAGTCGCGGTGCGTGCGGCACTGCGGGTTCTGCGTGGCGATGTCCTGCCAGAGCGAGCCGCCCAGCGCCACGTTCATCACCTGCATCCCGCGGCACACGCCCAGCACGGGGATGTCGCGCTCCAGGCACGCGCGCACCAGCGCGATCTCGTAGCGGTCGCGCACCTCGTCTCCCGCCCACTCGGGCTTGAGCGGCTCCTCGCCGTAGCTGCCGGGGCAGAGGTCCGAGCCGCCCTGCAGCACCAGCCCGTCCACCTCGCCGAGCAGGTCGCCGATCGTGACGTCGCCCGCGGGCGTGGGGAGCACGAGCGGAAGCGCGCCGCCGCGCTGCAGCCAGTGCGTGAGCGACTCCTCCGCGTACAGCAGCGTCTTCCCCTTGAAGATCGGACGCTGCGGGTCCGCGTGAAGAAAGCACGGCGCCACGCCGATGCGCGGGCGGGTCATGGGATGAATACTCCGCGCAGGGCAGGCATCCCAGCGGCTTCGACGAGCATCCTGCCCGCCCGGCCGGCCCCCTCCCCCAGCCCCTCCCCCGCTGC
The DNA here is from genome assembly GCA_036377595.1 of Longimicrobium sp. NCBI lineage: Bacteria > Pseudomonadati > Gemmatimonadota > Longimicrobiia > Longimicrobiales > Longimicrobiaceae > Longimicrobium > Longimicrobium sp. Next base: position 25,849 of record DASUYB010000130.1, read on the forward strand.
GCAGGGGAGGGGAGCACTCAGCGCGGAAGCTGGATTCGGCGCTTTGTTCTCCCCCGCCCCTGCGCAGCGGGGGAGGGGCTGGGGGAGGGGGCCGCCCGCGGCCGCGCAGAAGCCTGCTTCCCGCTCCCATCCCATCCACCGTCAGAAGTAGTTGCTGGTGATGCCGCCGTCGAGCACGATCACCGCGCCGTTCGTCCACGTGCTCTCGTCGCTGGCCAGGTAGATGCCGGCGTTGACGATGTCCTCCGGGCGTCCGAAGCGGCCCGTGGGGTTGCGCGCCAGGCGGATTCGCTTGGCCTCGGGGTCGCTCAGCAGCCACTCGGTCATCAGCGGCGTCTCGATGGGGCCGGGGCAGACGGCGTTGCTGCGCACCCCCCGCGGTCCGAACTGCACCGCCAGCGACTTGGTGAGCGCGATCACCGCGCCCTTGCTGGCGGTGTAGGCGTCCTGCGGCACGCTGCATCCCAGCAGCGCCACGAAGCTGGCGATGTTGATGACCGACCCTCCCCCGCCCTTCACCATCTCGGGAATCCCGTATTTGCAGCAGAAGTAGATCCCCTTGACGTTCACGCCGAGGGTTTTATCCCACACCCACTCGTCGGTGTCGACGACGGAGTGGTCCTGCTCCATCATGATCCCCGCGTTGTTGTAGAGCACGTCCAGCCGCCCGAAGCGCTCCACCGTGGCGGCGATGGCGGCCTGGACGTCGCCCTCCTTCGACACGTCGCAGCGCACGAAGAAGGCATCGCCGCCGGCGGCCTTCGCGGCGTCGGCGGCCTCGCGGCCGGCGTCCTCCGTCAGGTCGGCCACGGCGACGCGCGCGCCCTCGCGGCAGAACGACTCGGCGGCCACGCGTCCCATCCCGCTGCCGCCGCCGGTTACGAAGATGACCTTGTTCTCGAGACGCATCCGGATCTCAGGTGAAAGTGCCCAGTGCTCAGTGCCCAGTGCCCAGGAACAGAAGTGCGTGAGTGCGTCGGTGCGCGGAATCCACGCAGCCGGACGCACTCACGCACGTTTCGCACTCACGCACCGCGGTTCCGCTTCTCCACCGCCAGCCGGCAGATGCGGTCGCACAGCTCGGGGAAGGAGATTCCCGCCGCGGCGGCGGACTGGGGGAGGAGGCTCGTCGACGTCATCCCCGGCAGGGTGTTGACCTCCAGGCACCAGAGGCCGCCGTCGGGGTCCATGCGGAAGTCCACGCGGCTGAAGCCCTCCAGCTTGAGCGCGCGGTGCGCCCGTAGCGACAGCTCCTGCACGGTCCGCGTCTGCTCGTCCGTCAGGTCGGCGGGGAAGATCTCGTCCGCGCCCCCGTGCTGGTACTTGCTCTCGTAGTCGAAGATCTCGCCCCGCCGCGGCACGATCTCGCCCACCGCCAGCGCCTCCCCGCCCAGGATGCCGCAGGTCAGCTCGCGTCCCGGGACGAAGCGCTCCAGCATCACCTCGTCGTCGTGCCGGAACGCCTCGGCGATGGCGGGCTCGAGCCGCGCCGGCTCCTTCACCACCGTCAGCCCCACGGTGGAGCCCTGCTTGTTCGGCTTCACCACTACGGGATAGCCGAGCCGCGCCTCCACTTCCGCAGCGTCGGTGGGCGCCATCAGCCAATCGGGCGTGGGGACGCCGGCGGCGCGGAAGAGGCGCTTGGACACGTCCTTGTCCATCGCGGTCGCGCTCGCGCGGTGCCCGCTTCCTACGTAGGGGATGCCGGTGAGATCGAGCAGCGCCTGGATCGTCCCGTCCTCGCCGGTGCCGCCGTGGAGGACGAGGAAGACGACATCGATGCCGCGCAGGTCCGCTCCGCCGAGCAGCGAGCCCGACGAGCCCGCGCGCACCATCGCCAGCTCGTCCGCGTCGGGCGGCGCGGGCGCCACGCCGGCGGTCAGCAGGCGCTGCTCCTCGGCGGGCCCCAGCGCCCCGCGCGCCGTGTCGATCGCGACGACGTCGTGGCCGCCCTCGCGCAGCGCCTTCACCACCTGCGCCCCGCTGGCGATGGAGACGTCGCGCTCCGCGCTGGTGCCGCCGAAGAGGACTGCTACGCGCATATCGGAATCAGAGCCGGGTCGAATGCTTCGGACGTGTGGACGAACTCGCCTTCAAGGACCAGCGCTCGCGCGGCCGCCGGCTCCCCCCCACCCCCGGCCCCTCCCCCACGAGGGGGGAGGGATGGGGGAGGGGAGACCTCAGCACGGAGGCAGGCTACAGCGCTGAGTTCTCCCCCGCCCCTGCGAAGCGGGGGAGGGGGCCGGGGGGAGGGGGCCGCCCGCGGCCGCGGAAACGTACGCTGCCGGCATCGGACTCCACCCCACCACTCAGCACTCAGCACTCAGCACTCAGCACTCAGCATCAGCACTCAGCACTCCCCATCACCCCCGCTCGAGGTACCGCTCCCGCTCCCACGTCGTCACCACCGCGTCGTACGTCTCCTGCTCGACGCGGGCGGCGTTGGCGTAGTGCTCCACCACCTCGTCGCCGAAAATCTCGCGGGCGAGGGTGCTCTCCTCCAGCAGCCGCGCTGCCTCCCACAGCGCGCGGGGGATGCGCGGCACGCCTGTGGCCGCGTAGCCGTTCCCCAGGAACTGCTCCGGCGGCTCGATCCCGTGCTCGATCCCGTGCAGCCCCGCGCCCAGGATCGCCGCGTACGTCAGGTACGGGTTCGCGTCGCCGCCGGGGAGGCGGTTCTCGATGCGCAGCGACGCACCGTTGCCCACCACGCGGAAGCCGCAGGTGCGGTTGTCGCGGCCCCACACCACGTTCACCGGTGCCCAGCTGGCCACCGCGTAGCGCTTGTAGCTGTTCACGAACGGGGCGATGAAGAACGCCAGGTCGCGCGCGACGTACATCATCCCGCCCAGGAAGTGGCGCATCGTGTCGCTCATCCCGAACGGCTCGGCGCCCTCGGCGAAGAACCGGTTGCGGCCGCCCTCCCCCGCGTCCCACACGCTCACGTGCACGTGCGCGCTGTTCCCCGTCCAGCGGTGGTCCGGCTTGGCCATGAAGGTCACCGCATGGCCGCCCTGCCACGCCATCTCCTTCACCCCGTGCTTGAACAGCGCGTGCCGGTCGGCCGCCTCCAGCGCGTCGGCGTAGTGGATGTTGACCTCGTGCTGCCCCGGCGCCGCCTCGCCCTTGCTGAACTCGATCGGCACTCCCGCCGCCGTCATCTCGTTGCGGAAGCGGCGGTAGAGCGGCTCGGCCTTGGTGGCCTGCAGCAGGTGGTAGTCCTCGTTGTACCAGCCGAAGGGGGTGAGATTGGAGAAGCCCTTCTCCGCCGCCTGCTCGTAGGTCTCCTTGAGGACGTAGAACTCCAGCTCGCTGGCCATCTTCGGCGCCAGCCCCATCCCGCGCGCGCGCTCGATCTGCCGCTTCAGGATCCCGCGCGGCGCGATGGGGATGTCGTCGCCCGTCGCCTCGTCCTTCGCGTCCGCGAGAACCAGCGCGGTCTTCTCCAGCCAGGGGATGACGCGCAGCGTGCCCCAGTCGGGCTCGGCCAGCCAGTCGCCGTAGCCGGTCTCCCAATTCGTGAGGCGGTACCCGGCGGGCGTGGTCATCTCCATGTCGGTGCCCAGCAGGTACGTGCAGAAGTGCGTGCCGTGCCGCGCGTGCTCCAGGAAGAAGCCGCCGGTCACGCGCTTGCCCATCAGCCGCCCCTGCATGTCGGTGATGGCCACGATCACGGTGTCGATGGCGCCGGAGCGGATGGCGCGCTCCATCTCGTCGGGGGTGATGCGGCCCGGACCCACGCCTGTGCCCGTCTCGCTCATCGCGCCTCGGGAAGATGGGGATGATGATGGTGATGCGGTTGGGACGACCGTGACGATGAGGCCGCGCGCCACCGGTTGCAAGAAGCGGCCCCGCGAGGCCACGCGATGCTTGTGCGATGCATTGCCGTCGATGACGTTTGATCGCCACGCCATCGCGCCCACGCCTCACCCATCCCGCCGATGCGCATCCCGCTCCCGAGCCTCGCGCTCGCCCTGCTCGCCGCGTCGCCACTCGCGGCGCAGCGCCCGCCCGAGCCGTACATCGACCGCGGCATCTGCCCGTTCGAGTGCTGCACCTACCGCGACTGGACGGCGGTGGGAACGATCCCCGTCTACGCCGAGCCGAAGATCGGCGCGCGGGAGATGTTCACCATCGCGCCCCGCGCCACCTTCCGCGCCGTCACCGGCGACGTGCACCTGCGGCAGGTGGGCATCGTCGTGGCCCGCCGCGCCGTGCCGCTCGAAGTAGCCGTCGGCGAGCAGCCGCGCAGCCTGGCCGCGGGCGACACGGCGTACGTCCTCAGCTATGTCGGGGAGGGCTACTACCGCCTCTGGATTCGCGGCGAGATCCAGTCGTACGAGGCGTTCTGGGACGACCGCCACGAATACCCGCGGCCGACGGACCGCCCGGGGGTGATGGTGCGCGACCCCGACGAGTTGTGGTGGGTGAAGGTCCGCACCCGCGCGGGCCGCGGCGGATGGATCCGGATGGACCGCGCCGACGTGGAGGGCGCCGACGCATGCGGCTGACACTCCTCGCCGCGATTTCCCTTCTGCTCGCGCCGCAGGCCGCGGACGGGCAGCAGCTCATCGACCCGTTCGCCGGCGTGCGGCCTTTCACTCCGCGAAGAACGAGAAATCGAACGCGGCAACTTCACCCCTTCCGGCGACTTCTTCGATGCCCTACGTGCTGAGATGATCCCACGCCGGGACTCATCATCCACGAATCGAGCCGCCGGAGAACGCTCCGGCGGCTCGATCGTTTGTGAGGCGAATCGCGACGCTCAGGCCACGGCGGCCACGGGCCGGGGCTGCGCGGCTTCCACGGGCACCGCGACGGGGAGCAGCTTCCGGCGCAGCGCGCCCAGCGCGAGGCCGGCCAGCATCCACCCGAACACCTGCTCGCCGGTGGCCAGCAGCGCGTACGACCAGGGGAAGCCGAACCAGATCGCATCGGAGAACGAGATCCCCACGCCCGCCGCCAGCCCGGCGAGCCCGAGCAGCATCCCGTCGCGCGCCACGGTGGCCGACGCGAACGCGAGCACCAGCATCGCCAGCAGCGCGCCGAGCGCGAGGTCCGCGAGCCCTTCCTTCACCAGGAACGGACCCACCGGCGCATTGCTCTGGTCGGCCATGTCGGGCGTCATCCGCACGGCCGCGACCACGCCGCGCGAGGAGAAGTACAGCCCGTTCGAGGCCGCGCCCTGGCGCACAGTCGCGGCCACGGCCTGGTCGTTGGAGAACTGCTTCAGCACCAGCGGGTCCAGGCTCATGTTCCAGGCGGCGCCCCAGGCGAACAGGATCACGCCCGCGACCACGGCGCCGACCAGCACGAACTTCGTCTTCATGGCCCACCTCCGGGGGGATTGACGGCGGGAGAAAGGGGATTCGATGCGGCGTCCGCAGTGTGCCGTCCACCATGCACACTGTCAATACTTTCGAACGACGAGAGGCCGCCCGGGGCAGGACGGCCTCTCTTCGCGATGGTGATGGAGACCGGCGGCTACATCCCCACGTACTTCAGGCCGCTGCCGGTGTTGAAGAGGACGACGGAGTCGCTCTCGCGGATGGCTCCGGTGGAGCGGAGGCGCTCGACGGCGGCGGCGGTGGCGGCGCCCTCGGGCGCGCAGAAGATGCCGGTGTCGCCGCCGACGATGGGCGTCCATCGCCGCATCTCGTCGTCGGGGACGGCGACGGCGGCGCCGCCGGACTCGCGGATGGCGCGCAGCATCAGGAAGTCGCCCACGGCGCGGGGGACGCGCAGCCCCGAGGCGTACGTCTCCGCGTCCTCCCACGGCGCGGCGTCCTCCGTCCCCTGCTCCCAGGCGCGGACGATGGGGGCGCAGCCGGCGGCCTGCACGGAGATCATCCGCGGGCGCGCGGAGCCGATCCACCCCATCGCCTCCATCTCCTCGAACGCCTTCCACATCCCCACCAGCCCCGTCCCCCCGCCGGTGGGATAGACGATCACGTCGGGCAGCGTCCAGCCGAGCTGCTCGGCCACCTCGTACCCCATGGTCTTCTTCCCCTCCACGCGATACGGCTCCTTGAGCGTCGACAGGTCGAACCAGCCGTGCTCGCGCGCGCCGGCGGCCACGCGCACCGCGCAGTCGGTGATCAGCCCGTCGAGCAGCTCCACGTCGGCGCCGAGCGCGCGCATCTCCTCCACGATGGGCGCGGGCGTGTCGCTGGGGACGACGACGTGCGCGCGCATCCCGGCGGCGGCGGCGTAGGCGGCGGTGGCGCTCCCCGCGTTCCCCGCGCTGGGGAGGGCGACCTCGCCGATCCCCAGCTCCTTCGCGCGCGAGACGGCCATGCACAGCCCGCGCGCCTTGAACGACGCGGTGGGGTTCTGCCCCTCGTCCTTGATCCACATCCGCGCGACCCCGAGGCGATCCGCGAGCCGCGGCGCGTCGACCAGCGGCGTCCACCCCTCGCCGAGGCGGACGGCGTGGGCGGGGTCGCGCACGGGAAGGAGCTCGTGGTAGCGCCACAGGTCGGCGTCGCGGCACGCCAGCTCGTCGCGCGAGAGGCGGCGGGCGACGGACGCCAGGTCGTAGCGCGGATACAGCGGCTTCTCGCAGCATGGCGAGAGCCGGTGCGGGGTCTCGCTCTCGTAGCGCGCGCCGCAGCGGGTGCACTCCAGGTGCGTGGCCCCGCCGAAAGATTCATTCGACAAGCTATTTCTCTCCCGGTCTGCGAAACTGTGCTCTAACCAAGCGCGGCGTCCGCTCTTGGCGGCAGGTTGAAACCTGCCGCTGGAACTTCAAGAAGTCCGCCTTCGCGGACTCCGGTGGCCATGTCCTGCCGGGATGCCGGCATGTTGGCGGCATCAGGATCGCCGGGGACCGTCGGCTCGAGAAAGTTTGCCACCCGGCCCGTGCGGTGGTGCTGCTCCTGGTTCAGCACATAGCCACGGATTCGCGCCACGTGCTGGCGAGAGACGCTGAACGCGCCGTACCCGCCCTGCCACCGGAATATCTGAACCGGGCGTGCAGCACTGTTCACGAGGAACGACGAGGCGCCTTTCAACTGCTTCACCAGATCGGCGGGAGCGATGGATGCCGGCGCGCGGACCAGCAGGTGCACATGGTCCTCCATGCCGCCGATGGCGATCACCGCGACCCGGAGCTTGCGGCACTCCGCCTGGAGTGACCGGTACACCGCGTCGCGAACCTCGCCGGCCAGGAGCGGAAGCCGGTCCCAGGTGGCCCAGACCAGATGCAGGTACAACTCGGCATGGCTGCTCATGGCGATCCCCCGGGGCGAGAGTGACGCCTGCGGCCGCGAATGGAAGCCGCGGCCACAGTCCGCGAAGGCGGACTTCTTGAAGTTCCAGCGGTGGGTTTCAACCCACCGACACCGGCGGGCAGCCACCCTGAATGGCGCTGGAAGCTCACAATCTTCACCCCGTCGCCGACAGATCCGCAACCACCCGCGCGTAACCCGCCACCGCCGCGCCGCATCACACCCTTCGAGCCAGCACAGCCCACCCACCTGACGCCGAGAGTGTTGCGCGTGCCGCGTGCGCTGCCGTATCTGTTCCCCTCGCCATCGTCCGTGCGCCCACCCGCGCGGCGCCGTCCGCCCGCGCAGCGATTCCGCCGCACGCACCTGCCGCCCGTGCAACCCGCGCCGCCCGCCGAGCCCGCCGCCACCGGCCCGGACGCCGCCCTCCTCGCCCGCCTCCGCGCGGGCGACGACGACGCGTTCCGCGAGCTGGTGCGCGAGCAGATGCCCATCCTCCTGCGCGTGACCCGGCGGCTGCTGCGCTCCGAGGACGAGGCGCGCGACGCGGTGCAGGACGCGTTCGTGGCCGCCTTCCGGGGGCTCCCCTCCTTCCGCGGCGACTCGCGGCTGGGCACCTGGCTCTACCGCATCGCCGTGAACGCGGCGCTGGCCAAGCTACGGGCGCGCGCGGGCGCCGACGAGGTGAGCCTGGACGAGTGGCTCCCGCGCTTCGCGGAAGACGGGCACCAGGTGGAGCCGAGCGCGCCGTGGCCGACCGACGCCGGCGCCGAGCAGGCCGAGGTGCGCGCCCACGTGCGCCGCGCGATCGACCGCCTCCCCGACACCTACCGCACCGTCATCCTCCTGCGCGACATCGAGGAGCTCAGCACCGACGAGGCGGCCGAGGTGCTCGGTATCTCACCCGGCGCGGTGAAGGTGCGGCTGCACCGCGCGCGGCAGGCGCTACGCACGCTGCTCGACCCGTGGATGCGGGGGGAGCGGGAATGAGCGCGCTTCCCAACTGCCGCGAGGTGCTTGACTTCCTCGACGACTACTACGCCGGCGAGCTCGACCCCATGCGCACCGGGGCCTTCGAGCGGCACCTGGCGCTCTGCCCCTCGTGCCGCGGCTACCTCGACAGCTACCGCCGCACGATCGAGATGGAGCGCGAGGCGTTCGCCGAGCCCGAGCTCCAGGACCCGCCCGAGGAGCTGGTCGACGCGATCCTGGCGATCCGGCGGCCAGCGTGAGTGCATGATACAAGTGCGAAAGTGCGAAAGTGCGAAAGTGCGAAAGTGCGTTTGGTCGATGCGCGATGGCAGATGCCGTCGCGCATCGCTGCTTCTGCCCGCGATCCCGTTCGCAGTGCGCGCGACGATTTGGCGTGGACGGAACCGCACTCAGCACTCAGCACTTCTTCACCCCGTCCTCCTGGGCGGCCGCACCGCCATCACCACCTCGGTGGGGCCGCCGCACTCCGCGCATTCCGCGGCCGCGCCTTCCTGCCATCTCCCGCACTTCACGCACAGGGTGATCAATCGCCCCTCCTCGTCCGATTGGGCGGGGAGGAGGAACGCGGTGCCGTCGTCCGCGACCGCGCGGAGCGACGGGCCGGTGTAGAAGTGCGCCAGCAGGTCGCGCACGTCCGTCTCCTCCGTCTTCGCCGTCACCACGTCCTCGCGGAGGACGGCGGTGCGGTTGCGGAAGCGGCTGCGCTCGGCCGTCCAGGTGCGCTCCACCCCGGGCTCGGGCTCCAGCTTCAGCGTCAGCCCGCGCGACTCGAGCGTGAACGGCACCGCCAGGCGCCGCCGCAGCCGGTCCGCCGCGCGGTCCACCTCCAGCGCGGGCGCCAGCTGGCGGCGGTTGGCCACGTGGATCGACGGGTCGCAGAAGATCACCGCGCGCGCGTGCGACCAGAGCGGCGTGCGCAGGTAGCCGACGTCCGTCTCCACCACCGCCGTGTAGTCGTACGGCCGCTCCACGGGCCCCACCTCGATCCGCGCGCCCCGCACCCCCGGCGCGCCGCCGAGCGCCGCGAGCGCCGCGAGCACCGCGCGCGCCAGCGCCTCGCGCCGCTCGCGGTCGGTCAGCGGGCACCACAGGTCGGGGTCGAGCAGCTCGGGCGCGTCGGTCGGCATCGTCGCGGATCGTCGTTCGTCTTCGGGAGATGGGAAGCGCGGGAATCTACCCGCCGCGCCTGCGCGAGGCCATCGAACGGCGAGTGCGTGAGTGCGGAAGTGCACGAGTGCGTCTTCACCTCCGGCACGTCATCATCCCCCAAAGCAGAGATGCGCGACGGCGGATCGCCATCGCGCATCGCTGCAGCGCACTCTCGCACTCATCTCACCCGCGCGGGCGCGGCGGAGAGGCCCGAGGGTCGTAGATGAACGAGATGGGGAGCATCACCCACACCGGCACGGCGTGTCCGTTCAGCCTGGCGGGCGAGAACCGCATCGCCAGCGCCGAGGCCACGCCGGCGGCGCCGAAACCCTCGTGCGTGGCCGACATCACCTGCACCGACGCCGAGTCGGGCAGGCCCGCAGCCGTGACGCGGAACCTGAGCGTCACCGTCCCCGAAACCTTTGCCTGCCACAGCGCCCACGGGTAGTTGCGCCGGATCTCCCGCACCACCTCACGGCGGTTCAGCAGCGCCGGCTGCTCCTCGACCGCGACGAGCTCGCGCGCGCTGTCGGCCGGCGCGGCGGAGCCCTGCGCGGCCGCGGGCGCCGTCCACGCGAGCAGCGCCGCCAACGCAACGGCGATGCGACGGACTCCGGATCTACCCTGCACCGGGAGCAGCTTCTTCATCTTTGATGGTGATTTGACTTCGTCGATTCACCCACTACAGCGGCGGGTCCCGCGAGGAATCTACGAGTAGTCCCACAATAAACAAGCGTTTACTGGGACGACTCCGCGGCCCCGGACGAGAACGGCTGCAGCTGGAAGGTGAGCGGGAGCGTCATCCACACCGCCACGGGATGCCCTTCGCGCGTGGCGGGGTGGAAGTGCATCTGCCGCACGACGGCGATCGCGCCGCGCCCGAACGCGGGGATGGTGGCGTACAACACCTCGATCTTTCCCGCCCTGCCGTTGGGACGCACCTCGACGCGGACGACGGCGCACCCCGACGTCCCTGCGTCGCGCTGCTCGCGCGGATAGTTGCGCGCCATCGCCATCGCCACGTTGCCGACGTTGATGAGCTGCGGCCTGGCGTCGACCTGCTCCAGCGCGAACACCGAGTCGCCGGGAGATGCGGGCTCGGCCGCCGGCTGCGTTGCGACGAGCGAGTCGCACGCCTGGGCGGATGCGGCCCGCGGCATCGTCATCGCCGCGAGAAGGCCGGCGGTGCAGAGGAGGAGGCGGATTCTCATCCCGAAGGAGATCGGTCAGGCGTCGTGGAGGGCGAAGACGATGGGAAGGGTGATCGGCGCCGCGATCGCCTTCCCCTGGAACGTGGCGGGGCGGAAGCGCAGCCGGTGCACCACGCGCATCGCCGGCTCCAGGAACTCCTGGTGGGAGACGGAGACGACGTGAACGGTGCCGCGCTGCACGTGCCCGTCCGCGGCGACGGTGAACTCCAGCACCACGCTCCCCTCGGTGCCGGTGCGCCGCAGCACCTCGGGATAGTGCTGCCGCGCCAGCCGCGGCAGCTGCGCGGGCGTCAGCAGCTCCGGCGGCACGTCCACCTCCACCTCGCCCGGCGCGAGGCCGTCCGCCGTGTCGGCGGGCGGCGGAGCGACCTGCGCGGCGGCGGTGCGCGGCTGCGCGAGCATCGCGGCCGCCGCCATCGCGGCGACGAGGAGCAGGCGATCGAGGGTGCGGCTCATGGGAGCCTCCGGGAGGAGAGGGTGATGGGAGCGAGGTGCGGAACAACCATCTACGCTGAAACGATCCTGATCCCCCGGCCCTGACGGAGGATCACCGGTCGGGATGGAAGGTGATGCGCAGGATGACGTCAACCGCCGCGCCGCCCTCCGCCGCGGGGCGGAAGCGCAGCTGGTGCGCGATGCTCCGCGCGGCGTCGCCGAACTTCTCGTGAGACTGGGAGACCACGGTCACCCTCGCGGCGCGCCCGGCCTCGTCCACCCGCACGCGCACCATGACGTCGCCCATGACGCCTGCGTCGCGCAGCAGCGACGGATAATAGCGCCGCACCAGGCCGGCCAGCCGCCCGGGGTTCAGCAGCTCCGGCGCGGCGGGCCCGGCGCTGTCCACCGTGACCGCGTTGTCGGTGACGGGCGACATGAACTGCGCCGCCGCGGACGTGGGACGCACCAGCAGCGCCGCGGCGAGCACCGCGGCCGCAACCAGGCATTTCGAAGCGTGGATCACTGCTCGTCTGGAGATGGAAGATCGCAGGAAAGACGGAGATCACATCGCGGCGGGACGATGGAGCCGGACTATCGGGACAATCATAACTTCCGCGGCGGGAGATGGGAACATGCGGCGGCGGACGTGGGACAGATCGCGCGTTCATGATCTCGTTCCCATCGACACGATCATTATCCTCACGCGGAGACGCGGAGACGCGGAGAACTCAGCGCCGCGGTTGGTTCTCCGCGCCTCCGCGTCTCCGCGTGAGTAAAAACAGTCTCTGGGCCACTCGAGCAATCCGGCTGGGATGGGGTCACCCTCCGCGCGAGGCAAGGAGCCGCTCCGCCGCGCGCAGGCCGGACGACACCGCGCCCTCCACGTTCGGCGCGACGAGATAATCTCCCGCGAACGCGACGCGCGGGTGCTCCGCGTCGGGCCGCTCCGCGCGGAGGCGGGCCAGGTGCTGCAGCGAGCCGGGGCGGAAGACGGTCCACCCGTGCTCCCAGCGGTACAGGCGCACGGTGCGGATCAGCGACGCGATGCGGGGGAACGGCTTCGCCAGGTCGGGGAGGATGAGTTTCATCGCCTCCTCCGCGGTCGCGTCCATCAGCCCCGGCCCCACCTCGGGGAGGGGGAGCGCGAGGAGAGCGCCCAGCCCCGGCGCCACCTGCCCGGGGAGCTTGGCCTCCTGCGAGCAGACGGCCGCCAGCGCGCGCGACTCGCCGCGCGCCCACGACAGGCCGAACCAGCGCGTCCCTACCGGGCGGTCGAGCACGATCCCCACCGTCACCGTGGGCCGCACGTCGACCGCTCCTAACCATTCGCCCATGCGCGGCATCTGAGCTTGTACGGCGGCGCGCGCCGCGGGCGCGGGAAGGGCCACGACGGCGGCGTCGAAGCGCTCCGCCCACCCATCCCCCGCCAGCTCCACCCCGTGCTCGTCCGCGGAGAGGCGGCGGACGGCCGTGCGGACGCGCACCTCGCCGCCGGCCTGGCGGACGGCGCCGGCCAGCGCGTCGCAGAAGCCGCGGGCGCCGCCGCGCAGCGCCAGCACGTCGAGCGACATCCCCTGGCGCGCGAGCGCGTGGTAGAAACCGGCGCTGGCCTCCTCCGCGCGCGTGCCGTAGAGGGTGCAGAGGAGCGGGTCGGCCAGCAGGTCCACGAAGTCGCGCCCCATCTCCCTGAGGCCCCACGCGGCGGCCGACTCGCGGTCCAGCCCGGCGGCGCGCTCCAGCGCCTCCATCCGCAGCGCGTCGGCGTGGCGGTGGAGATAGGGGAGGTAGTGCGCGCCGAGCTTCAGCTTGAGCCCGAAGGGAATGGCCCCCGACGCCAGCATCGACGTCGGAGACCCATACACCACCTCGTGCGCCGCGCCCCGGCGCCAGAGCGCGTCGCGCCCCGAGGTGCGCTCGCACAGCGCGGCGGCGCCGGCTTCGCGCAACACGCGCAGGAACGACGTGTACACCGAGCCGAACAGCTGCGTGGCCGCGTCGATGCGGCACCCGTCGACCTCGTCGGTGCGCGTGCGGCCGCCCCACGCCGGCGCCGCCTCGAGCACGGTGACCGACGCGCCGGCGCGCGCCAGGCGGAAGGCCGCCGCCAGCCCCGCCGGCCCGCCGCCGGCCACCGCCACGCGCATCCCCGCCGCGTCAGCCATCGCGGCGCCGAACGAACTGGTTGCAGCGGACGAACGCCCGATCTAGCTTCACCCCCATCACCCCCTCCCTTCCCGGAGCCTATGAGACGCAGAGAGTTCATCCTGCACGGCACCGCCGCCGCCGCGGGGCTGGCGGCGGGGTCGGCGCTCCTGCCGCGCGCGCTCGACGCCCGCCCCGCGCGCGAGGACTGGCTGGCCGACCCGGCCACCCGCGAGCTGGCCATGCGCGCCGTCGACGCCGCGCGCCAGGCGGGCGCCACCTACGCCGACGTGCGCATCTCGCGCAACCGCTCGCAGTCGCTGGGCACCCGCGAGCAGCAGATCACCTCCTTCAACGACAGCGACACCTACGGCTTCGGCGTGCGCGTGCTGGCCGGCGGCGCGTGGGGCTTCGCCGCCAGCCGCGACGTGACGCCCGACGAGGTGGTCCGCGTGGCCCGCCAGGCAGTCGCGCAGGCCCGCGCCAACGCGGCCACGGTCAAGCGCCCCATCGAGCTGGCGCCGGCCGAGCGCGTGGCCGACGGGAAGTGGACCTCGGCCATGCAGGTCGACCCCTTCACCATCGCCATCGAGCAGAAGGTGGACCTGCTGCTGCGCGCCAACGCCGAGGCGCTCAAGGTGCAGGGCGCGCGCTTCGTCACCTCGTCGATGTTCTTCCTCAAGCAGGAGAAGAGCTTCGCCAGCACCGACGGAAGCTGGATCGAGCAGACGTACTACCGCGCCTATCCGTCGATGACCATCACCGCGGTGTCGGCCGACCGCTCCGACTTCCAGAGCCGGCAGAGCACCGACATCGCCCCGCGGGGGATGGGATACGAGCACGTCACCGCCGCCAGGCTGGTGGAGACCGCCGGCCGCTGGGCCGAGGAGGCGGTGGCCAAGCTCTCCGCCAAGCCGGTGCAGCCGGGGCGCTACGACCTGGTGCTCCTGCCCACCCACCTCTGGCTCACCATCCACGAGTCCATCGCGCACCCCACCGAGCTCGACCGCATCATGGGGTTCGAGGCCAACTACGCGGGCACCTCGTTCGTCACCCCGCCGGCCGACTACCTGGGCAAGTTCCGCTACGGCCCCGACTTCATGAACATCCAGGGCGAGCGCAGCACGCCGGGAACGCTCTCGGCCACCGGGTGGGACGACGAAGGCGTGAAGCCCGACGAGTTCCTGATCGTGCGCAACGGCGTGGTCAACGACCTGCAGACCACGCGCGAGCAGGCGCCGTGGCTGGCCGACTGGTACCGCCAGCAGGGGCGCCCCGTGAGCAGCCACGGCAACTCGTACGCCCAGAACTGGTCCGACGTGCAGTTCCAGCGCATGCCCAACGTCAACCTCCTTCCCGCGACGAGCGAGGTGACGCTGGAGGAGCTGATCGGCGACGTGCAGGACGGGATCCTGATCGACGGCGACGGCTCCTTCTCGATCGACCAGCAGCGGTACAACGCGCAGTTCGGCGGGCAGGTGTTCAAGGAGATCAAGAACGGGCGGATCACCGGCCCGCTGAAGGACGTCGCCTACCAGATGCGCACGCCGGAGTTCTGGAACTCGATGGACGCCATCGGCGGGCGCGGCACCTACTTCATCGGCGGCTCGTTCTTCGACGGCAAGGGCCAGCCCAGCCAGGTAAACGCCGTGAACCACGGCTCGCCCGCGGCCCGCTTCCGCCGGGTCAACGTCATCAACACCGGACGCAGAGCGTAACCCCGCCATGCCTGCCAGATTCATCTCGCGCGACGAGGCCGAGTCCATCGCCCGGCGCACGCTCGCGTTTTCCACGGCCGACGACGCGCGCGTGCAGATCCAGAGCTCCACGCACGGCAACACCCGCTTCGCCCGCAACCAGGTGTCCACCGCCGGCGACGCGTACGACGCCACCCTGGCCGTGACCGCGGCCTTCGGGAAGAAGGTGGCCTCGGCCAGCACCAACCGCTTCGACGAGGAGTCGCTGCGCAGCGTGGTGCAGACGGCCGAGCGGCTGGCGCGGCTGGTGCCCGAGGATCCCGAGTACCTGGGCGAGCTGGGCCCGCAGCAGTATTCCCGCACCACGGCCTTCTCCGAGGCCACGGCCAACCTGACGCCCGAGCAGCGGGCCGCGGCGGTCAACGCCATCACCCGCCCCGCCGAGGCGCAGGGGCTCATCTCCACGGGCTTCCTCGACATCATCACCGGCTCGCAGGCGGTGGCGACGAAGAAGGGGCTGTTCGCGTACGACACCGCGTCGATCGTGAACCTGACCACCACCGTCCGGACGCCCGACGGCACCGGCTCGGGGTGGGCGGGCGACGCGGCCAACGACTGGGCGCGGCTGAACCCGGGGGCCATGGCCGAGCGCGCCATCCGCAAGGCGCAGCTCTCGCGCAACCCGCGCGCCGTGGAGCCGGGGAAGTGGACGGTGATCCTGGAGCCCACCGCCGTGGCCAACATGGTGGGGCTGATGATGGGGTCGCTCGACGCGCGCCAGGCCGACGAGGGGCGCTCGTTCTTCTCGAAGGCCGGGGGGAACAAGATCGGCGAGAAGTTCCTGGACCAGCGGGTGACCATCGTTTCGGACCCCGGCAGCGCGGTGGCGCCGATGGCGGCGTTCAACGGGCAGGGGCTTCCCAACCGGCGGATGCTGTGGATCGAGAACGGGTCGCTGCGGAACCTGGTCTACAACCGCTTCTGGGCGCAGCGGCAGGGGCGCGAGCCCACCGGCTTCCCGGCCGGGTTCGAGATGGCGGGCGGCACCAGCACGGTGGAGGAGATGATCCGCGCCACCGAGCGCGGGCTGCTGGTCACCCGCTTCTGGTACATCCGCCCGGTGGACCCGCGCACGATCCTGTACACCGGCCTCACCCGCGACGGCACCTTCCTGATCGAGAACGGCCAGATCACCACGGCGGTGAAGAACCTGCGCTGGAACGAGTCGCCCGTGTTCATGCTGAACAACGTGGAGATGATGAGCGCGCCGGTGCGCATCTCGGCCAGCGAGAGCGGCGACGTGAGCCCGGCCGTGGTCGTCCCGGCGATCAAGGCGCACGACTTCACCTTCACCTCGCTCTCCGACGCGGTGTGAGATAGAAACAGAAAGTCTCACGCAGAGGGCGCAGAGGACGCAGAGGACCACGGTGAGTTCTCTGCGTCCTCTGCGCCCTCTGCGTGAGATTTCTTTTCGTAAATCATCTTCCTGCAAGATGTTGGGGACCCATTAGGGGTTGAAAACCGAAGAGGAATTCGATAGATTGAGGGGCTCGCACCGGTAGCTCAATTGGCAGAGCAGGGGACTCTTAATCCCAAGGTTGAAGGTTCGATTCCTTCCCGGTGCACTGCCCCTTGGTGTAATTGGCAACACGCCTGACTCTGGATCAGGAAAGTCCAGGTTCGAGCCCTGGAGGGGCAATCTCCCCAACGCAGATCGGGGTGACCGGCACATGGCCGGTCACCCCGATCTTCGTTTCGCGCGGCCGCGCGTCAGAGCATCCGGATGGCGATGTAGTAGCTGATGGCGCCCACGATCAGCACCCACGTGAGCCCCGCGGCCAGGCCCAGGAAGCTGGCGGCGCGGTCCTTCCGGGAATCCTCCCGCGTGTACTCCACGTGCGACATCTCCAGCTCCTCCGGTCGGTCTATCGGGATCGGTTCGTCTCGGTCGGAAGTCTTGATCGGCGCGTAACCTGGCATTCCCCGCCCCCGCGCGCAATGGGCGGCGGGAGACCTACGACGCGTCGCCCAGGCGCTCCAGCATCACCGCCGTGCCGTAGCAGAGCACCTCGGTGGCGGACTGGCCGATCTCCGACGCGTCGTAGCCGATGCCGATCACCGCGTCGGCGCCCAGCTCGCGCGCGTGGCGGGCCAGCTCGGCGGTGGCCTGCTGGCGCGTCTGCTCGCACATCTCCGTGAACTCGCGGATCTGCCCGCCCACGATGGTCTTCAGCCCCCCGATGAACCCCTGTGAGAAGGTCGGCGCGCGCACCACCACGCCGCGCACCAGCCCCAGGTACTCGCGGATGCGGTAGCCCTCGATGGCCATCGTCGTGGTCATGATCAGCCGGTCGGGCGCTGGGTTCGACATCAGCGGCGCTCCTGCACGAGGGTGTTGTGGAACGAGGCGATCTTCCAGGCGCCACCGTCGCGGGTGAGCACGGCGCTCCAGAGCGCGGCCATGTCGCCCGCCGCCGGGCCCGCGGGCACGTGCAGCTTCGCGTCCACGTGCGCCAGCGCCACGTCCGCCCGCAGCAGGCGCGCGGACTTCAGGCGGTATTCGACGCGGCTGCCGGCGTAGATCGTCCGGAAGATGTGCTCGTGCCCCGCGGCGATGGCGTCGCGCCCGCGGGCGTGCATCCCCACGATGTTCACGAAGTCCGCGTCGCCGGCGAAGGGCGCGGCGAACCCGGCGCTGTCGCCCGCGTTCCAGGCGTCCTGCAGCGCCTGCACGATCGGCGCGACCTCGGCGGCGATGTCCGTGGATGCGAAGGTGTCGCTCATGGATCTCTCGAAAATCGGTGGGATGGGGATGATGCGCGGATCGCGCGGAGATGGAGAAGCGCCCCCACAAGCTCTGCGGGGGCGCTCCGCCGTGCAAGGAGATTCTCCGCCGCTCCGCGGATCTACCGCTCGAGCCGGAAGCCGGGGTCCACCGCCGGCCGCTGCGGCGCGTTGGTCACGGCCCAGCCGGTGGCGTACATCCACCTCGTCATCCGCGCCAGCTTGGCGTAGTCGATCCGCTCGGCCTCGTCGCGCGGCGTGTGGTAGTCGGGGTGCAGCAGCGTGGTGAAGAAGATCGCCGGGATCCCCGCGCGCGCGTACGGCAGGTGGTCGCTGCGGAAGTACCAGAACTCCGGGTGCGCGGGGTCGTCCCAGGTGGTGTCCAGCGCGAAGCGGGTGAAACGGCGGTTCGCGTCCATCGCCATCTCCACCAGCCGCACGGAGTTGCGGTGCGGCGGCACGGCGCCCAGCAGCGCGGCGCTGTCCGGCCGGTTGCGCCCGATCATGTCGCCGTTCAGCACCGCCACCAGCGCGCCCTTCGGCACCGTCGGATGCTCGACGAACCAGCGCGAGCCCAGCAGCCCGCGCTCCTCCGCGCCGTGCCAGACGAAGAGCGCGGTGCGCTTCCCCGGCTGCCGCGCGAACGCCCGGCCGATGGCCAGCATCGCCACGCTCACCGTGCCGTTGTCGTCGGCGCCGTTCCAGATCGAGTCGCCGTTGGCGGGGAAGCGGACGCCGTCGTGGTCCTGGTGCCCGCTGAACACCACGTACTCGCGCCGCAGCGACGGGTCCGCGCCGGAGACCATCGCCACCACGTTCACCGACGGGTAGACGAACGACTCGCTGGAGATGCGCGCCACGAGCCGCTGCCCCGGCCGCTGCAGCGCCTCCGCCATCCCCCGCCGCAGCCAGACCACCGGCGCGCGCGACGGGCGCCGCGGCTCCACGCCGGCCGAGTCGAGCCCGTACGTCCCCCGCTCCATGTACGACGACTGCACGTCGAACTGCGTGTCGGCGATGGAGTCGGAGACCAGCAGCACGGCCGCCGCGCCGCGCGCCAGGAAGGTCTCCGCGCGGTCGCGCAGCGCGGCGCGCACGTAGCGCCACGCCCACAGGCTCACCGAGCGCGGGGGTACGGCGCGCGGCGGCGTCACCACCGCCGCGACGGCCTTGCCGCGGAGATCCATCCCCGCCAGCGCGGCGCTGTCTCCCTCCCCCACCCACACGACCGGGGCGTCGATGACCGCGTCCGCCGGAGAGACGACGGTCGCCTCGCGCCAGAGGGCGAGCGCGCGGCCGCCCACCTCGATGCGGCTGTGGCCGGCGACGCGCACGCGGCGCATGGGCCAGAACTGGAAGAAGGTGCCGTCGTCGCCGGCGGGCTGGAGACCGGCCGCGCGGGCGCGCTCGGCCAGCCACATCGACGCGCGCAGCTCGTCCAGCGTCCCCGCCTCGCGCCCGCGGAAGGTGTCCGCCGCCATCGCCGTCAGGTCGCGCCGCAGGTCGGCCTCGCGGATGGCGCTGAACGCGGGCGGATCGCCGCCGGGGCCGTTCATGGAGGTCACGCGGATCTCGCCCTGCGCCGCCAGCGCGCGCGGGAGGGCGGCGGAGAGCGCGAGGAGGACGAGCGCGCGCGGCATCTTCATCTGCGTCACCGAATCGGAGAGGATGGGGATCGCGGAGATGGGAGATTATATCGCGTCGCACCGGATCTCAATAAAGAAGGGCTCACACAGGGTCAGCAGAGGAAGCAGCCAACAAACCGCTTCCCCTGCCGACTTTGCGTGAGCCCTTCTTTTCAGCTCCTCAGATGCCGGTCTGGCGGAAGAGGCGGAGGCGGAGCCGGGCGCGGTCGTGCACGCGCTCGGCGGGCCAGGCGGGCGCCAGCTCCTCGCAGCACGCGGCGATCTCCTCGTGCACGTGGCCCCACGAGCACGTCCGCCGCATCACCCGCGAGATCCACCACCCCGGCACCGCGTCGGCCAGCGCGAACAGGTCCGCCAGCCGCTCGGGATGGCGCACGTACCCCTCGTCGGCCAGGCACACCGCGCCCGACGAGTCTTCGGCCAGCACGTGCGCGGCCTGGTGGCGCAGCGCCAGCCCCAGGTCCATCCCCCGCGCGCCGCCGTTCACCAGCACCGGGTGCACGCCCTCGCACAGCGGCAGCGTCATCCCCATCGCGCCCGAGCGGAAGGGGAAGATCTCCACGTGGCAGCCGCTGGCCGCCAGCAGCGCCCCCACCTGGTCGGGGGTGATGGGCGCGCCCGCCGCCGCGTAGTCGTCCACCGCACCGCGCGCGGCCGCCACGAGACGAGCGGCCGACGCGATCACCATTGCGTCGCTCGACATGCTGTGCCTCCGCTCGCTCGTTGCGGCTTCGACGGGACCGGCGCCGCGGCGCCGCGCCCGGTCAGTTTCGTGTCATGTTGAACACCGGAGGATCATGCCATGTTCCGACAATTTTATTGTAAAGTTTTTTTCCACCAAAATTCTGAAAACGGTTCCATCTCCAAGCCCGCATTCATCTTTTGTGACATAAGCGCCATAACGTTCGAAAACAAATAGCTCATTTCAGGTAAGTAAAGGTCCTAAGCAGGAGTCGGGCCGACGTGGAAGCACTTTGCACCTGCGGCGGTCGAAGTGCTACCGCCGTCGGGGGCCTCATCGCGACGATGTGCCGCCATCTATGTCTGCGGCTCGAGCCTGCAGTACACCATCTTCTGCATGGTGAGAAAGCGCGAAAGGCCCGGCCGGACCCAAGTGGTTCCGGCAAGGCCTTTCCCGGCAATCTCCCAGTTGTTCCCGTCTATCTGTTCCTGTCCCGTTCCGTCCCGTCGATCCGGGTGCGGGCGGCGAAGACCGCCCTCCACCGCGGTAGCCTCTCGCGAGGCGTCCCGCCGGCCTCCGCCGCCCGGTTCCTGGACGCAAAAAGGCCCCGCCCCGGGCTTCCCGGGAGCAGGACCTGAGCGCGTCCGTTGTCGTGGTTTTCCTGCTGTAAAAATATGTATTCCACAGTCGCCCGTCAAGGCGTGCCCACAACACCTTTGACGCGTGGAGCTTCTACAGCGCCCCTTCCTCCACGCGCGCGTGCAGCTGGTACCACCAGCCGGGGAGCGCGCCGCGCGCGGTGAGCATCCGCCGCAGCCCCTCGAGCACGTCGAGCTTGCGCAGCCGCTCGCCGCCTGGCGGGGCGATGGCCGCCACGAACGGGGCCATCGCCTCGAGGGTGAAGGGATCCGCCTTCACCCCCGCCGTTTCTCCCGCGACTCCGTCCCCGGCGGACGGCACCGCATCCCCACCAGAAGTCAGCCATTCGGGCGTGGTTCCCGCCAGCTCGGCGATGCGCTGCACCGTCCAGGCGTGCGGTACCGCGCCGCCCGACTCCCATCGCGCCACGGACCCGGCGTGCACCCCCAGGCGCCGCGCAAGCTCGCCCCGGTCCCACCCCTGGCGCTCGCGCGCCGCGCGGATGCGGAACCCCACGCATCTCCGCTCGTCGGTCGTCATCGTTCCACTCCCCGGTCCAATCCTGCGGCTGCTACGCCCAGCGGTTGACAGCGACGAAACAAACGATCAGATTCGTTATAAGTGTTAAACATGTGGAGGCGTGGTGTCAACGGTCCCGTTGGTCGGGCGGGAGGTTCCCCGCAAGTGTTTACCCAATTCCAGGAGGTCGGAACAATGCAGTCCAGCGTTCCAGCCGGACCCCCGGACGCGCCGCGCACGGTGCGGCGCGTGCTCCGCCCCAGGCCGCCCTCGGAGGAGCCGCAGCAGCCGGAGCGGGGTGACGACGGCCGGCTGCTTCGCCCCGCGGCCAGCTGTCCGCGCTGCGGCGCGCGCCCGGCGATGCGGGTGACGCCGGCGGTGGTGCGCGCGCTCGACGGGCAGCCGCCGACGATGAGGATCGGCACCTACCAGTGCCAGCGCCGCGGGTGCGGCGCCATCTACGACATCAGCGCCGCCGCCTTCCAGCGCGCGAGCTGAGCCCCCTTCTGCCGCGGCGGCCCCCTCCCCCGCTGCGCTACAATCCGCCACAGACAGAGGCCGGGGATCGCCGGCCCAAGCGACCGAAGCGAGACCGGCGCCGCCACGAGGGCGCCCGGTGAGCATGCGTGCGCCGTCCGCGCGCGCTGGCGGACCCACGCGCGCAGGGAGGTACGCGATGGACCCCGTACTTCACGCACGCGTCGCGCCCGGGATGGCCCTGGGCGCGGCGCTGCTGCAGACCAACGACACCACGGCCGCCGGGCAGCTGCCGGTGGATCCCACGCTCATCCCCGGCGCCGGGCGGGGCGGGATCGACCCGCTGAACACGGTGGGGCTGGCGCTGCTGGCCTACGGGCTGGTTCAGCTGCTGTCGAAGGTGGTGGACAAGCTCCCCGTGTGGCGCGGCGGCGGCGACGCAGCGCCCGCGGCCGGCGGCGCCGCGGCCGCGGGCTTCACGGCGGAGGACCGCAAGCGGCTGGAGCGCGTGTACGAGCAGGCGGTGGCCGACCGGCAGCGCCTGGAGCGGCTGGAAGACGCGGTGCGCGAGCAGCTGACCGTGCACCAGCGCCTCATCGGCCAGGCGCTCAACGAGCTGCGCGAGGCGCATGTCAAGCTCGACAACGTGCTGCGCAAGCTCCGCGCGCTGTGGACCCGCGTCGGCCGGCGGCGGAAGGACCGGGGATGAGGGCGACGAACCCAGAGCAGGCCTCACGCGGAGGCGCGGAGGGCGCGGTGCTGAGTTCTCCGCGTCTCCGCGTGATACGTTGGTGTTCGGGACGCGCGTAGCGGGAACAGGAGCCAGGCGTCAGCGGCCGAAGGGGACACATCCCGGCATAGTGGACGCAACGCTGGAGCAGCGGTGGCGGCTTTCTGGCACATCCAAAGCGGCCACCGGAATCCGAGATGGGTGGTAAACGCTGTCGGGGCGATGACCTGCGCCTGTACAGTTTCACGCAAAGTGCTGTCCTGAGGCCATTTACACGGTTTCGGACCCGTTGACGTGAACGCCGTGATGCATCATCCTTGGGGCACGGCGGACGCGGCTCCTCGCGCCACCGCCTGCACGTCCACACCCACTCAGGAGAGCGAGCGTATGTCCCATCAGGTCGAGCTCGACTGGGTCGCGCGTCTCCGCGCCGCGGGTTATCACGTGACCGCCGCCACGCGCGACGATCTGCCGCCCCCCGTCCACACCCTGCCGCCCCGCGGCGCCGCCGCCTTCGCGGGGATCCGACACCTGCTCGGCAGGCTGTTCCACCGCAGGTCCGCGGGGGTGCCGTATGCTGTTCCTTGACGCCTGCGCCCTCGTCAAGCGCTACCTGCACGAGGGGATCAGCAGCCAGAGGATGAAGGAGATCACGGGCCGTCCCGTCCGCTGGGGCGGCCTGGTCGTTTCGGAGTTCGTGGAGATCGAGGTGGTGTCCGGCATCGCGAAGTCCGCGCGCGAGTACCGCAACCCGCTAGGACGCGGCGAGGCGCTGCGGCGGGTCCCGAAGACGGTGGACGAGTTCCAGCGCGCGTTCCGCGGCGGCGCTTTCACCATCGTGCACGTGGACGAGGCGCTGGTGCAGGCGGGGATCGCGGAGCTGAGGCGGAACCCCCAGCACGAGATCGGCGCGGGCGACGCCATCCACCTGGCCACAGCGCTAGGGATCGTGCGCGACACCGGCGCGCCGCTGGTGTTCGCCACGGCCGACCAGGGGCTGTACTCCGCGGCCCGCCGCCACGGCCTGCAGGTCTTCAACCCGAACTACGAAGGCGCGCGGGAGCTGGAGGCGCTGCTACACCGGTGCTGATCCCGCGCCGGCGGCGGCGATCGCCGTAAGGCGAAGACGGCTGGAGCGCGATCTCCACCACCCCACGACGAAGCCCCCGCCGTCACGGTGACGGCGGGGGCTTCATTCGCGTTCGGTTGCAGCGCGGAGACTACTTCGTGCGCACCACGTTCACGGTCACGCCGTTGGGCCCGTCGACGGCGTTGGCGTCGCGGCGGGCGCCGCTGGTGGTGGACGGCCGCAGGCGCTCGGCGATGCGGCGCTCGCGCAGGCGCAGGCGCAGCTCCAGCCCGCCGTCGTACGGCCGCGACAGCCCGTAGTGGTCCAGCGGGAAGGGCGAGACCAGGCTCGACTCGGCCGTGCGGCTGGGGTTGGGCGGACCGACCGGCGCGATCACGTTCGCCGCCGTCACCCCGATGCCGATGGTCGCGTCGGAGGTGGCCGAGCCGTAGAAGGGGATCACCACGAACTCGGCCCCGGCCGCGCCGCCCGCCGGGCAGAGCGCCACGCCGGTGCCCATCACCACCTGGTGCACGTCGCCCACGTTCAGGTTCAGCACCGTGCAGGCGCCCGCCACCGTGCCTCCCGACGGCGCCACGCGGATGTCGCCCTGCTGCCCCGCGGCCACGCCGAACTTCAGGTACGCGGCCGAGCCCGCCTTCACCGACACGCCGGTGGTGCCGGCGCCCAGCGTGCTCACCTGCAGCGGATACGTGCCGCCCAGCCCCGAGTTCTTGAAGATGTCGCGATAGTTCCAGCTGGGCTGCGTGAACTGCGCGCCCGTGGTGAAGCCCGCGTCGTCGGTGTAGTTCGACACCGCCCAGTCGCGCGCCCACGCCGTGGCGTCGGTGCCGGTGGCCGCGTTCAGGTTGCCGATGCCGGTGGTGCTGGAGTTGACCAGCGCCGCCCAGAACGCCGGCTCGCTCCCGCCCTTGCGGTCGGCCAGGTAGCGCAGGTAGCTCCACGTGGCGCCGCGGGTCTCCAGCTCGTCGTTGTTGGCCCAGGGCGAGTTGGGCGCCGGCGCGCGCAGGTACTCGCGGTAGCGCACCGTGTTCTGGATCATGAACTCGTTGAAGTCGTCGAGCTGCGCCTGGCTGGCCAGGATCTGCGCCTGCCCCAGGTTCTGCCGCGGCGAGCGCCCGCTCTCGGCGTAGTAGACCAGCTCCTCGGCCACGTGCGACAGCCCCTCGTCCAGCCACAGCGTCTCGGCGGGCGCGTGCGTCACGTACAGCCGGCGCGAGTGGTTGATCAGGTGCTGCAGCTCGTGCGCGGTGGTGCTGAGCGTGCTCTCGCGCACGTACGCCTTGTCGCGCACGTGCCCGTTGATGCTCCCGGTGGGGTCCACCGACAGCAGGTAGAACATCTCGGCCAGGTTGCTGGTCGGGCAGGCCTGGAACTGCGAGGTCTCCGTGCGCGGGAAGAGGTCGCGCTCGTAGAAGAAGCCGCCGTAGATGAACCCGGCGCCCGGCGGGGTCAGCTCGTTCACCGCGCGGGTGTAGAGGATGATGACCTTGCCGTTGGCGTCGAGGTCGGTCGGCGTGCCGAAGTTGGCGATGTCGGTGGGATAGATCTTGGCCTCGAACTCGTCGGCGATCGACTGGTACTCGGCCGCCGTGAAGCCCCCCGACGGGTTGTTCAGGTCCTCGTAGATCGCCACGTGCGCCGCGCTGGCCACCTGCCGGGCGGGATGGTAGACGGGCTCCTCGCACCCCGTCTCGCTCAGCGCGTCGACGTTGAAGGTCTTGATGGAGCCCTGCGCCAGCACGTTGATGGTGGAGGTGTCGGTCTGCCCCCCCGCCTTCACGATGATGTCGGTGGTGCCGACGGACACGCCGGTGACCTTGCCGTCGCCGGTGACCGAGGCCACGCCGGGGTTCTCGCTCTTGAAGCTGGCGCCGTTCACCGACACGGTGGTGCCC
Source organism: Longimicrobium sp. (assembly GCA_036377595.1). NCBI lineage: Bacteria > Pseudomonadati > Gemmatimonadota > Longimicrobiia > Longimicrobiales > Longimicrobiaceae > Longimicrobium > Longimicrobium sp. Next base: position 51,173 of record DASUYB010000130.1, read on the forward strand.
GCGTCGTTCTTCCCCGTCACGGTCAGGCGGAAGGTGTCGCCCACGCTCAGGAAGTAGGTGCTGGGCTCCACGTCGAGCTGGGCCAGCGGTTCGCCTCCCGTGCCGTCGCTGCAGGCGGCCAGGCCGCCCAGGGCAAGTAGGAGGAGCGGGAGGGTACGCTTCATGTTGGGCTCAGCGGTGAGGGATCGGTGCCCGCGCGCTCTCGCGCGGACGCGTTAGAACGCCCCGCGCGGCACGTCTGCGACACGCGCGGGAAGCTGGTGGTTCGTCTGCTGCCGGATAGTGTAGGAACGTCCGTCCGAAAACGGAAGGCACCCCCGACCGCCGCGCGCGCCCGCACGGCGGTGTTCCTGCGCCCACAACTCGATGCAGTGAAAGGAGTTGTACGCATTCGCGGTGCGATGGTTCCGCGGGTGTGGTCCGGCCGCGCGGCGGGTGCTATCTTCCCGCGCCGCTCCCGGCCCAACCCGCACTCCGTCTACGTTCTTCGAGCCATGCCCGACGTCCGCCACTTCCTGTCCATCCCCGACTTCACGCGCGAGGAGCTGATCGCCACGCTCGACCTGGCGGCGCGCATGAAGCGGGGCGAATACGCCGCGAAGCCGCTGGCGGGCAAGACGCTGGCCATGATCTTCACCAAGAGCTCCACGCGCACCCGCGTGTCGTTCGAGGTGGGAACGTACCAGCTGGGCGGCCACGCGCTCTTCCTCTCCAGCCGCGACATCCAGCTGGGTCGCGGCGAGCCCATCGCCGACACCGCCCGCGTGCTCAGCCGCTACGTGGACGGGATCATGATCCGCACCTTCGCGCAGCAGGACGTGGAAGACCTGGCGCGCTTCGGGTCGATCCCGGTGATCAACGGGCTGACCGACCTGCTTCATCCGTGCCAGATCATGGCCGACCTGCAGACCATCCGCGAGAGCTTCGGGCCCGACCTCGAGCCGGTGAAGGTGGCGTGGGTGGGCGACGGCAACAACATGGCCAACTCCTGGCTGAACGCCGCGTACCGCCTGGGCTTCGAGCTGCGCCTGGCCGTGCCCGCCGGCTACGAGCCCGACGCGGAGATCCTGGCGCGCGCCCGCTCGGCCGCCAACGTCGTGCTCACCCACGATCCCCGCGAGGCCGTCGAAGGCGCGGACGTGGTCAACACCGACGTGTGGACGTCGATGGGCCAGGAGGAGGAGGCGCAGAAGCGGCTGCGCGACTTCCAGGGCTACTACGTGGACGACGCGCTGATGGCGCGCGCGTCCCGGCGCTCCATCTTCCTCCACTGCCTCCCCGCGCACCGCGGCGAGGAGGTGGCCGACGAGGTGATCGAGGGCCCGCGCAGCCGCGTGTGGGACGAGGCCGAGAACCGCCTGCACGCGCAGAAGGCGATCATGGTGAAGCTGATGGCCCCCGACGCCGCCTGACCTCCGCCGCGGACGCCCTCGCGTCCCCCACGGAGGGACCGCCGCGCTCCCCGCCCGCCGACGCATTGGCTCGCATGATTGGGGACACGCGAGCGGATGGAGCACCCTACCGTGAAGCCCCTCGCCGGAGTGTCCGGCGAGGGGCTTCGATGTATCAGCGCACGACACGGTGTCTGCGGGAACGACATAGATCGCGGTCACGGATCGCAATCTCCGACGCCGCGAACCTTGGCCCGCTCACTTGACGGGCGGAGCGAGCTTGAACGGGTCGGCCGCGTCGAGGCTTACGGCGTAGCCGAGGTCGCCGAGACTACTCACCGTGATGCGGCTGAGGGGCCGCGAGGCCTTGTGGACGGTCGGCGTCATCGACTCCGGAGCGAAGGTCTTTTCCTGCCAGTGGTCGTCCGACTTCCCGATCCCCTCGTCGATGGGGACGGGAACGGGAGAGACCGCGCCCCGCAACCGGGCGTACTCCTGCATCGCCATAGTGCCACGGAAGACCAGCTGTCCCGCAGCATCCTTTTCCACGAGCTTCCGGTCACGCCAGACGACACCGAAGCCCAGCGCGTGTGCAAGCTCGTGGACGGCGACGTCTCCTAAGCGACCATCCTCCTGCAACTCGTCGAGCTCGGCGGTGTCGAACTCAATCTTCACCACGCGGGGAAGCCCGGCGAGCGGGCCCACGGGCCACTTACGTACAGACTGGGTTGATGCGACCACGCCCCCGTGCTTGCCGAAACTCGCGGTGACATGTACGAGGAGCCCACGGACCTTTGTTCCCCCGACCTCCTGAACCATTCCCGCGGGGCCGCGAACGAGCTTGACCCACCGTTCGGCCGCACCAACCACCACCTCCTGCTGCACGGGAGTGAGCCGGTCGGTGATCCGGAGCTCGATCTGGAACCCATCGTCGGCGCCGACGCGGCGCACAACTGTCGAGGCGGCGCCGCGCGGCAGTTCCCTGCGATCAGGGGAAGAACAGTATCCCCACAGACACCACGCCGTGCTTGGCGATGCCGCCGCGGAGCTGAAACGGGATGACGCCTCGCGGCGCGACGCGTTGCGCGACGCGGAGCTCCACCGAGTCCTCTCCGTCGAGGTCGTTGTCGAAGGTGTACTCCACGCGCACCTGCGTTCCCTTCGCGGGAACGACGGCCAGCGAGGCTCCCGGGCGAAAACCGGTCGTGGTGAGACCGGCCTCCGGGTCCGTCCTCCCGTAGGCCATGCTCCCGACCACCTCGACGTGCGAACCGAGCTCTTGGGTCAGCGAGGCGGCAGCGGTATACGACTGCGCCACGTCCACAACCCAAACTCCCTCGCCGCTCACCGCCAGCGTGGTTCCGAGCGAGGCGAGCGCCTTGCTGGGCACCCCCACCTCCACTGTGGCGGAGAACGCGTTCGTTCCGTCCACCCCGTCTGGCTCGCTCCGGGCGTAGCCCAGCGCTGCCTCGACCGGAACAGCACCTTCCCACGAGAATCCGGCCGCTCCCGAGAAACCGCTCGCGTTGTCGCTCACGCGGCCAGCGGGGCCGAAGAACCAGTTCACCTTCGGGGCCGCGGTGGCGGCGGCGACCAGTTGCACCGGTTGTCCGGCGTCCACCACCTGCCGCCCGGACTCGCGGATCCCGCCGGGAAAGCCAATCTGTGCGTGCGCGGCCACGGGTGCGGCGCCGAGCAGGGCGAGCAGCGCGAGCGAACGAATCATTCCTGTGTTCATGTGAGATCCACGGTGAGAGGGAGGTGCGTGCGGGTGCGATGGAGGACGAACGTCCTCCGCCTGAATCGGATGGTCGTATGCCGGCGTTTTTCCCACCGACGTCGTGCAGCAATCCGGAATACGCGCCCCGACACAGCTTCCCGCTTCGGCGTCAGAGATGCGCGCCCGGAGGGCCGGGACACCGCCACGCGCGCGCCGTCGCCGCGTGACCGCGCGGATGCCGGGCGCGGCGGAGGCCCGGCGCCGTTGGCCACAGCGGTATCGTGGCCTACGGCGCGCGCAGCCCGGTTTGGCGTCTCGGCGCCAAACACGCCCAGAACCCGCCGTTCAGCCTTTGCGGCTCTCCTCGACGCGCCGTATCTTCCGCGCCGTTCCTGAACTCATCGCGAGCGAAACACGATCCGAACCGCGTCGGAGAGCACCCGATGGCTGACCGCATCCTTCCCATCGCCCACCAGCCCGCACTCCCGCGCGAGCGGCTGATCCTGGCCGAGGCGCCCGACGCCGAGGCGCTGGAGATGGACGTGGTGATCGTCGGCGCCGGGCCGGCGGGGCTGGCCTGCGCCATCGAGCTCGCGCGGCTGGCGAAGAAGGACGGAGAGGCGGGCGGCGCGCTGGGCGAGCTGCAGATCGCCATCCTCGACAAGGCGGCGGCGCTCGGCGAGCACAACCTGTCGGGCGCCGTGGTCAACCCACGCGCCTTCCGGGAGCTGTTCCCGGAGATGAAGGACAGCGACTTCCCCTTCCGCGGCGAGGTGAAGCGCGAGCAGGTGCTGCTCCTGCGCGAGAACGGCCAGATCCGCCTTCCCACGCCGCCGCCGATGAAGAACCACGGCAACTACATCGCCTCGATCTGCGAGATCGTGCGATGGCTGGGAACGAAGGCCGAGGAGCTGGAGATCAACGTCCTCCCCGGCTTCCCCGTCGATTCCCTGCTGGTGGACGGGCAGAAGGTGATCGGCTGCCGGACGACGCCGTCGGGACTCAAGCGCGACGGCACGCCCGGACCCGGCTCGGAGCCGCCGACGGACCTCACCGCGCGCGTCACCGTCCTGGCCGAGGGAACGCGCGGGGCGCTGGGGCAGGCCTGGCGCGACTGGCAGGGGATCGGCTCGGAGAACCCGCAGATCTTCGCGCTGGGCGTAAAGGAGCTGTGGGAGACGAAGGTGCCGTTCGAGGGGATCGTGCACACGCTCGGGTGGCCGCTTCCGCGCGACGCATTCGGCGGCTCGTTCATGTACGCGCTGGAGCCGAACCTCGTCGCGCTCGGCCTCGTCGTGGGCCTGGACTACAAGTCGTCGACGCTCGACGTGCACCAGCTCTTCCAGCGGATGAAGCAGCACCCGTTCTTCCGCAGGTACCTGGAGGGCGGGGAGATGGTGGAGTGGGGTGCGAAGACCATCCCCGAGGGCGGCTTCTACGCCCTCCCCCAGCGCCGCACCGGTGACGGGATGGTGATGGTGGGCGACACCGCGGGCTTCGTTGACGTGCCGTCGCTCAAGGGGATCCACTACGCGATGCAGAGCGGGATCTACGCCGCGCGCGCCATCTTCGACGCGCTGAAGGCGGGCGACACCTCGCAGGCGGGGCTCGCCGCGTACGACAAGGCGGTCGACCAGAGCTACATCCGCGAGGACCTGTTCCGCACGCGCAACATGCGGCTGGCGTTCAAGAGCGGCTTCTTCGTGGGCGGCTTCAAGGCGGGGCTGATGACGCTCACCGGCGGCAAGGTGCCGGGCGGGAAGATCTCCATGCACGCCGACGCCGAGGCGCCGCGGCAGGTGGCGCCCGAGCAGCCGTTCGTCCCCGATGGCAAGCTGACCTTCAGCAAGGTGGACGCGGTGTTCAAGAGCGGGAACCAGACCCGCGACGACATCCCCAGTCACCTGATCGTCGGCCAGGACGTGGACGGCGAGGTGGCCGACTTCTACGCGCACGTCTGCCCCGCCGGCGTCTACGAGCGCCAGGGCGACAAGCTGGTGGTCAACGCGCCGAACTGCATCGACTGCAAGGCGACGGACGTGGTGGGTCCACGCTGGACGCCGCGCGAGGGCGGGAGCGGGCCGGCGTACAAGCGGATGTGAGGAATCGAAAAAGATTTGTCTCACGCAGAGGAGCAGAGGCAGCAGAGGTGAGTTCTCTGCTGCCTCTGCTCCTCTGCGTGAGACCATAGGTTGTCTCTGTTTTGATGAGTTGAGTGCGATGGAATCCCCGGTCCGACGTGACTACGCGCGGCTGGCGGCGCGGTACGACCGACGCTGGCGCGCGTACAACGAGCAGAGCTTGGCGCTGCTGCGGCCGTTCGTCGCCGGCGCGAACGTGCGCCACCTGCTCGACGCGGGGTGCGGCACGGGAAACCTGCTGCCGCGGCTCGCCGCGTGGGGCGTCGGCGTGCACCACTACGTCGGCGTGGACCTGTCGCCGGAGATGCTGGCGGTCGCGGAGGCGAAGGCCGCGGCCGCGCCGTTCCCCGCGGTGCTCGTGGATGCGGACGTCGCCGCGCTGCCGATGCCGCCGGCGATGTTCCAGACGGCGGTCTCCGCCTCCGCGCTGCACGACTGGCCGCACCCGGAGCGCGCACTGGCGGAGATCCGCCGCGTGCTCGGCAACGGCGGCCGCTTCCTCCTCCTCGACTGGTGCCGCGACACCCTTCCGATGCAGGCGCTGAACACCTTTCTCCGCGTCACCCGCAATCCCTTCCACCGCATGTACTCGCGCGACGAGGCGGCGGCGCTGCTGCGGGGCGCCGGCTTCCGCGTCGCCGCCGAGCATCGCCGGTCCATCCGCTTCCCCTGGCACCTGATGGCGTTCGACTGCGTGGCCGAGTGACGAAAAAGAGGGATCACACGGCACGGAGGGAACGGAGGAAACGGAGGACTTCTTCATCTCCGTTCCCTCCGTTTCCTCCGTGTGATCTTCTCCTGTAGAACCGGGGGAAGGTTGTCCGCCGGGGCCACGCGCAGATACATTTCCGCCTCCCCCCGCCCCGTCTCCGCGCTCCCCGGCACCGCGATGCAGCACGCGCAGACCGCCCCCGGGTTCGACCCGCGCAAGATCATCACCGCCGAGTCGTTCCACGTGGCGCCGCACCTGCTGGGGCTGCCGCTGGCGTCGCCCGGCCGCCGGCTCACGGCCATCCTCATCGACCTGCTCCTCGTCGCCATCCTGGCCAACAGCGGCAAGGTGTTCTTCGCGCTCGCCCTGTCCGTGGCCTTCTTCTACATGGCCGGGCGCAAGCTGGGGAAGGGCGGCGGCTTCTTCTCGTGGTCGAGCCGGATGGCGCTGCGCGGATTCGGCGCGCTCTTCCTCTTCATCGCCGCCATCGCCGGGTGGAACGGCGCGCGCCGCTCGATCGCCTCCGCCTCGGACGAGGATGACGGCGATCGCCCCCGCACGGCGGCGATGTCAGTCAGCGGCGGCGGGGAGCGCAAGGCGTCGGTGGTCGATGCGGCGCGGGTGGCCCTGGCCGTGGCCGCGCTGGGGCGCGCGGACGACTCCGCCAGCGCGCACGCCGCCTCGCTGACCGCGGCGCGCGAGCTCCGCCGGATGAACCTGACCAGCGCGCAGATCCACGAGGCGCTGAACGACGCCGGCAACGAGCGCTCCGCCCCGGTGCGCGCCGGCATCCGCTCCGCCCTGGCCGTGGTCGACGCCGCTGCCGCCGCGGCGGACTCATCGCGCGCGGACACGACCGCGGCGGACAGCGCCGCCTCCCCCGAGGCGATCGCCGCGCGGGCGGCCGCGGCGGGGCCGGACTCGCTGGCCGGCGCCTACGTGGCCGCCGTGCACGCCCGCGACAGCGCCCGCGCCGAGGCGCTGCGCCCGAGACTTGCTTCGGCGCTCGCACGCGACTCGCTGGACGAGCTGCGCGGGCAGATGACGGAGCTGCGCTCGGACCGGGACGAGCTGCGGCGGGAGAAGGAGAAGCTGCAGAACCGCGGCCTCCTTTCCACCCTGATCGAATGGCTGGACGACCTGGGACTGGGGTTCGGGTGGATCGGCCTGTACTTCACCGCCTTCACGGCGCTCTGGAAGGGGCAGACGCCGGGGAAGAAGCTGATGGGGATCCGCGTGCTGCGGCTGGACGGGCTGCCGATGACGCTGTGGGCCAGCTTCGAGCGCTTCGGCGGCTACGCGGCCGGCTTCTTCACCGGGCTGATGGGCTACGCGCAGGTGTTCTGGGACCGCAACCGCCAGGCGATCCAGGACAAGATCAGCGAGACGGTGGTGATCCGCGAGCACCGCGGCCAGCCGCTTCCCGTGGCGCCGCAGCCGGGGCGCCCCGCTCCGCCGCCGCGCTGGCCGCCGGCGGGCGTGGGCGCGCCGTGACGCGAGGGCCGGCGCGATGATCCTGAAGTGGACCGAGTGGATCGACTGGCCCTGGTGGATCTCGCTCTTCTTCGTGGTGGGCGTGCTGGCCACGGCGTGGGCCTTCGCCACCATGTTCCTGGCGCTGGGCCGCCGCCCGCGCCGCCTCACCATCTACGACCGCCCGGCCGCGGGCTCGGCGCGCTTCCTGGAGAGCGTGTCGGGGCTGCTGAACGAGCCGCTGCAGCGCGGCGGCACCGTGCGCCTGCTCAACAACGGCGACCAGATCTTCCCGGCCATGCTCGACGCGCTCCGCAACGCGAAGCGCACCATCAACTTCATGACCTACATCTGGCACAAGGGGAAGCTGTCGGACGAGACGCTGGACGTGCTGGTCGAGCGGGCGAAGGCGGGGGTGGAGGTGCGGGTGATGCTGGACGGGATGGGCGCCTGGCGCGCGCCGCACCGCCGCTTCAAGGAGCTGGAGGCGGCCGGCGGGCGGGTGCGCTGGTTCAACCCCTTCCGCGTGGGGAAGCTGACCGCGTTCTACCGCCGCAACCACCGCCGCGCGGTCGTGGTGGACGGGAAGGTGGCCTTCACCGGCGGCGCGTCCATCGGCGACAAGTGGCTGGGGAACGCGCAGGACCGCGACCACTGGCGCGACGTGATGATCGAGGTGCGCGGGTGCCTGGCCGCGAACCTCCAGAGCGCCTTCACCCAGCTGTGGGCCAACAGCACGGGCGAGATCCTGATCGGGCCCGACCACTTCCCCAGCGCCGAGGAGGCGGCGGAGGACCCGGGCGCCGAGGGGGTGTCGCGCCACATCGCCGTCATCAGCTCGCCGGCCGACGGGTCGCACCCGCTGCGGCTCTTCTACTGGACCTCTATCGCCTGCGCCACCGAGACGATCTACCTCACCTCGGCCTACTTCGTCCCCGACCGCGACATCCGCCGCGCGCTGGCCGAGCGGGCGCGCGCGGGGCTCGACGTTCGTCTCCTCCTTCCCAACAAGCTGACCGACGTGAAGATCGTGCGGCTGGCGGGGCACTTCTACTACCGCGGGCTGCTGGAGGCGGGGGTGCGCATCTACGAGTACCAGACCACGATGATGCACACCAAGGCGCTGGTGGTCGACAACGCATGGGGGGTGGTGGGCTCGGCCAACATGGACATCCGCAGCAAGGAGCTGAACCAGGAGGCGGTGCTGGGGATCGCCGACAAGGGTTTCGCACGCGAGCTGACCGACACCTTCTTCGCCGACCTGGCGCAGAGCCGCGAGATCCGCCTGCACGAGTGGAAGCAGCGCCCGATCCTTGCCCGCGCGCTGGAGCGCATCGTGGTTCTGTTCGAGGAGCAGTATTGAGCAGCCGTTCCACGAGATCGTCGCTGGGAGGCCTGACAGACGCGGTCGGAGATACTATCTTTCCAAGGAACATCCAACCCCCCCGGCTTACTTCGGTGACCGGGTGCGAGGCCGCCTTCGGGCGGCCTCTGCTTTTTCTATGCGCCTCTTGACCCTAACATCAGTGTCACGGTTTAACTTCACTGCGTCCGGGGCGGCGCGGCCGGCGGACAGGCGATGAAAGGCGGACAGATGCGCGTGGGTGAGCTTTCGGCGCGGACGGGGGTGAGCGTCCGCTCGATCCGGTACTACGAGCAGGCGGGGCTCCTGCCCGCGGCGCGGCGGCCGAACGGCTACCGCGAGTTCGACGCGTCGGCGGTGGAGCGCGTCGGCGCCATCCGCTCGTTGCTGGAGACGGGGTTCACGCTCGAGGAGGTGCAGTCGCTCTCCTCCTGCCTGACCGCCGGGGGCGACGACGCCTGCTGCTGCACCCAGACGGTGGCGCTCTACCGCTCCAAGCTCGCGAAGATCGACCTGCAGCTGCAGACGCTCTCGCAGCTGCGCGGGCGCATTGAGGAGCGCATCGCCCTGCTGGAGCCGTGCTGAAGCGCGCCGCCCGATCGACCACATCCGACGCTGGGGAAACGAGATGAGCAGCACGATGGAGGTGACCGACGCGACCTTCGCCGCCGAGGTCGAGCAGCACGCCGGGGTGACGGTGGTGGACTTCACCGCCACCTGGTGCGGCCCGTGCCGCATGCTGGGGCCCATCCTGGACCAGGTGGCCGCCGAGCGCGCCGGCGAGGTGAAGGTGGTGAAGCTCGACACCGACGAGAACCCGCGGACCGCGGCGCGCTTCAACGTGCGCTCCGTTCCGACGATGATCTTCTTCAAGGACGGCGAGCCCCTGGGGCAGATCGTCGGCGCCGTGCCCAAGGCGCGCATCGACGCCGCGCTGGCCGAGGTGGCGCAGGCCGGGGCCGCGGCGTAGGCGACGCGATCGCCATCCATCCAGACCACCGGAGGCATCGGGAGCGCCCGTCCCGATGCCTCCGGTGCTTTCGTCCACGCCTTCGCCGGGATGCCGGCGGGAGGCGCTCCGCTCCTCCGTCTCCCCCCGATCCGTCGTCCATCCGCCGCCGTGAGCCCCGCGATCGCCCGGCGCGATCCCATCGGTGGCGGCACACGCCTTGAAGCGGGGTTCCGGTCCCCGCATCTCATGCGATGACAGTCACATCGGCCAGGAGTGGAGCATGGCGACGGAGCTGCTGCCGGAGGTCCTGAGGGGCCGCCCGGACACGGAGATCGCGCGCGACGTGGAATGCCTGCGCACGGGGATCGTCAACTGCTTCCTCGTCGGCGAGCCGGGCGCGGGCGACCGGGGATGGGTGCTGGTGGACGCGGGAATGATCGGCTTCGCGCACACCATCGCGCGCAAGGCGGAAGCACGCTTCGGCATCGAGGCGCGGCCGGCGGCCATCGTGCTGACGCACGCGCATTTCGACCACGTGGGAGGGCTGCGCGAGCTGTCGGAGGCGTGGGACGCGCCGGTGTACGCGCACACGCTGGAGCTGCCGTACCTCACGGGCCGCTCCTCGTATCCCCCGCCGGACCCCACGGTGGGCGGGGGATTCATGGCGCTCAGCAGCCCGCTCTTCCCGCGCCGCCCGCTCCATCTCGGTGATCGGGTCCACGCGCTCCCCGAGGACGGCTCGGTGCCGGGGATGCCGGGGTGGCGCTGGCTCTTCACCCCCGGCCACACGCCCGGCCACGTCTCCTTCTTCCGCGAGGCCGACGCGGTGCTGCTGGCGGGCGACGCGTTCGTCACCACGAAGCAGGAGTCGCTGCTGGCGGTGCTGGAGCAGCGCCCGGAGTTGCACGGGCCGCCGTCGTACTTCACGCAGGACTGGGACGCGGCGCGCGGGTCGGTGCAGCGGCTGGCGGAGCTGCACCCCGAGGTGGCCGCCACGGGGCACGGCCCGCCGATGCGCGGCCGGGTGATGCGCGAGGCGCTGGAGATGCTGGCGGCCAACTTCGAGATGCTGGCCGTGCCGCGCGACGGCCGCTACGTGCGCGCCCCGGCGCTGGCCGACGAGCGCGGCACCCTCTCCGTGCCGCCGCCCATCTTCCACGCCGCGCCGATCCTGCTGGGCGCCGGCGCGGCGCTGGCGATCGGCCTCGCGCTGGGCGCCGGCATCCGGCGCCGCCGCGGGTGAAAATGCGAAGCGGGCGGGGCGCATCGGCGCCCCGCCCGCTTCGTTTTCGTCGAAATCTGCGGTCAGTGGTGCAGGAGGGATCAGATGCGGGGCGCGAACAGCAGGACGAGCACCATCCAGGTGAGCACGCCCCCCGCGCGGACCCAGCGCGCGATGTCGGCGGCGCGGCCGAACCGGAAGCGGCGATACGCGATCCAGGTGAGGATCGCTCCCTCGACGCAGGCGAGTGCCACGGCCGCGATCAGCAGTGCCGGCTGACGAGACGTAACGACGCGTGCCAGAACGTACAGCATACCGAGAGCCGCCACGCACCCCGCAACCGCGGTACAAAGATACGCCTTTCGCTCGTTGGTCATGACTATCCCGTCGATCAAGGTTCAGGAATCGCGAGAGTCGGGGCGCACACGACGATTGATCTGCCGACTTCGTATGTGCGGGGATAGGTGGAACGGAATCGGACTGCGGGAGGAGTGGCAATCCGACCAAAGGCAGGAGCGAGACTTCCGGGACGAGAAACATACGAAAGAAGTAAACAGCGCGCAAGTGTAGATACAACAACATCGTAGCAGGATACTTGGAGGCTGGACATGTTTCTGCCGAGTGCCACATCGACCCGACGGAGACATTCATCAATATGAGGTCATCAGCTCACCTCCCGCGCGTTACCACTATCAAGTCCGCGCGCGACCGCGGCATCACCTCGTACGCCTGGTCGTATTGGCCGCTGAAGCCGATCGCCGTCACGCGCGTGCCGCGGCGGATGGCGGAGAAGTCGAACACGCCGGCGCCCGCGGGGAAGAACACCTGCACGCGGCCGGACCCGTCGTCGATCCACAGCTTGTGGCCGTACGGCAGGTCGTTCTGCACCGAATCGACCGCCGTCCCCCGCACCGTCACCAGCCGCCCCTCCGTGCGCTCGCCGACCGCGGAGGTGCGCACCCGGCGCGGCCGCGGCACCCGTCCGCGCCCGATCCTGCGCACCGCCGTCGGCGCGACGGTCAGCAGGCCGTGGTTGCTCGCCAGCCTCCCCGTCACCCGCATCCGCGTGCCCGTGCGCCAGTGGCCGCTACTGTCCGCGACGTAGATGCCGCCGCTCGCATCCTGCATCGCGAACCCCGCGTCGATCACGCCGGAGGGAACGGTGACGATCCCCTCCACCGTCACGGTCCTGCCGACCGGCAGCGTGCGGGCGCGGGCGATCGTATAGGCGAGCTGCGGCGCCCGCGGCGGCGGGGACGAAGCGGCGAGCGAGCCGATGGCGACGGCGGCTGCGAAGATGGAGACGAGGCTGCGGCGCATGGGAATCGTCCGTTCCGGAAGATGGGATGCCGACCAACATGCACGCCGCGCCCGCTCGACGCGAGTGGAACGCGCCGCGTCGAGGTGCGATATTGCGCCGCGATGACTCGCCTCCCCCACACCGGACTGCCCATCGAGGCCGTGCTCCCCGCCGTGCGCGACGCGCTGCGCGTGGGGACGTCGGCCGTGCTGCAGGCGCCGCCGGGCGCGGGGAAGACCACCGTGGTCCCCCTGGCGCTGCTGGACGAGCCGTGGCTCGAAGGGCGCCGCATCGTGATGCTGGAGCCGCGCCGCCTGGCCGCGCGCGCCGCCGCGCACCGCATGGCGCAGCTGCTGGGCGAGCGCGTCGGCGACACCGTCGGCTACCGCATCCGCATGGAGACGCGGGTGGGCCCAGCGACGCGCGTGGAAGTGGTCACCGAGGGCGTGCTGACGCGGATGCTGCAGCACGATCCGGCGCTCGAGGGGGTGGGGATCGTCATCTTCGACGAGTTCCACGAGCGCAGCCTGCACGCGGACCTCGGCCTCGCCCTGACGCTGCAGTCGCGCGCCGTGCTGCGCGACGACCTGCGCGTGCTGGCGATGAGCGCCACGCTGGACGGCGGCCCCGTCGCCGCGCTGCTGGGGGATGCGCCGGTCGTCACCAGCGAGGGGCGCGCGCACCCGGTGGAGACGCGCTGGCTGCCGCGCCGGCCCGAGGCGCGCATCGAAGCCGTCACCGCGCGCACGGTCCGCCACGCGCTGGAGACGGAGGACGGCGACGTGCTCGTCTTCCTTCCCGGCGCGGGCGAGATTCGCCGGGTGGAGGAGATGCTGGGCGGCGATCTGCCCCCCGGTGTCCGCATCTACCCGCTCTTCGGCAACCTCCCGCCGGAGCAGCAGGACGAGGCCATCCGCCCCAGCCCGCCCGGCCGCAGGAAAATCGTGCTGGCGACGGCGATCGCGGAGACGAGCCTGACCATCGAAGGCGTGCGCGTGGTGGTCGATTCGGGGCTGATGCGCGTCCCCCGCTTCTCGCCGCGCACGGGGATGACGCGGCTGGAGACGGTGCCGGTGTCGCGCGCGTCGGCCGACCAGCGGCGCGGGCGCGCGGGGCGGCTCGGGCCGGGCATCTGCTGGCGTCTCTGGACCGAGGCGGAGGACGCGGCGCTGCAGCCGTATCGCCCGCCCGAGATCCTGGAGGCGGACCTGGCGCCGCTCGCGCTCGAGCTGGCCGCGTGGGGCGTGGCCGATCCCGCCGAGCTGCAGTGGCTGGACCCGCCGCCCGCCGCGGCCTTCGCCCAGGCGCGCGAGCTGCTGGCCGAGCTCGGCGCGCTCGACGCCCCCGGCGCGGTCACCCCGCACGGGCGGGCGATGGCGGCGCTCCCGCTGCATCCGCGCCTGGCCCACATGCTGTTGCGCGCGAAGGAGATGCGCCTGGGCGCCACCGCCTGCGACCTGGCCGCCCTGCTCGCCGAGCGCGACGTGCTGCGCGGCGAGGGGCGCGCGCCGGACGCCGACGTGCGGCTGCGCCTGGCCGCGCTCCGCGGCGACCGCGGGCACGGCGGCCATGGCGTGGACCACGCGGCGCTGCACCGCGTCCGCGCCGAGGCGAAGGATCTCCGCCGCCACCTCTCCGCATCTTCCTCCGACGCGGACGATGAGGCGGCGGGGGTGCTGCTGGCGTTCGCGTATCCCGACCGCATCGCGCAGCGGCGGCCGGGAACGAGCGGGCGCTATCTCCTGCGCAACGGCCGCGGCGCCGCCTTCCCCGAGCCGCAGTCGCTCTCCGAAGCGCCCTGGATCGTGGCCGCGGAGCTGGACGACGCCGGGCGCGAGGGGCGCATCCTGATCGCCGCGCCGGTGGAGGCGGCGGAGATCGAGCGCGGGTTCGCCGACCAGGTGGTCGCCGAGGAGTCGGTGGCGTGGGACGAGGCGGCGGGCGCCGTCCGCGCGCGGCGGGTCGAGCGGCTGGGTGCCCTCACCCTGCGCGAGGCGCCGCTGGCGGACCCCGATCCCGGGCGCATCGCCGCCGCGCTGCTCGACGCGGTGCGGCAGGCGGGCGTCGCGTCGCTGCCGTGGACGAAGGCGTCGGCGCAGCTGCGCGAGCGCATCGCCTTCCTCCATCTCCACGACCCGTCGTTCCCGGACGTGTCGGACGTGGCCCTTTCGGAGACGCTGGCCGATTGGTTGGGGCCGCACGTCTACGGGATGCGGAAGATGGACGAGGTGCGACGGATCGACCTCGGTCCCGTGCTGGAGGGGATGCTGGCGTGGGAGCAGCGGCGCCGGCTGGACGAGCTGGCGCCGACGCACGTGCAGGTGCCCAGCGGCTCGCGCATCCCGGTAGACTACTCGGACGCGGAGGCACCGGTGCTGGCGGTGCGGCTGCAGGAGGTGTTCGGGTGGACGGAGACGCCGCGGATCGCGGGCGGGCGCGTGCCGCTGACGCTGCACCTGCTGTCGCCCGCGCACCGGCCCGTTCAGGTCACGCGCGACCTGGCCAGCTTCTGGCGCACCGGCTACTTCGAGGTGAAGAAGGATCTGAAAGGCCGCTATCCCAAGCACTACTGGCCCGACGACCCGCTCGTGGCGGAAGCGACGGCAAGGGCGAAGCCGCGGCGATAGCCGACGATCGGCTTCACCCGCCAGTGCAGTCACGGCGCCCGCCCCGGTGATCGGTACGAGAGTTGCAGCACCTAAAGCGCCTTGACGTTCTGGCAAGACCAGCCTGTCGCAGTGGATCAGACGGAGAGATCCGGCGCATATCGCCCGCCGGGCAGCTCTGGCCGGCAATCGAATCGGCCAGATTCCGTGCGGTTCCCGAAGAGGCTGCACGTCTCCCCACCACTCATCATCAGGAGGACGCCGTGCGCAAGCTCACGCTGAACGCGGAAGAACTGGAGGTGCAGTCGTTCGAGACCGCTGATGCCGAAGAGGGGCGCGGAACGGTGCGCGCGAACCAGGAGACGTACAGGCAGTGGACCTGCGACGGCACCTGCGGCGGCTCGTGCGGTGCACCCGATAGTTGCGAGCCGCTGTACGGCTGGTGCGGCACGTATCCCGAGCACGGCTGCCCCAACTCGCTCTGGTACTGCACCGATGACGTGAGCATCTGCTGAAGACACGCTGTCGTCGCGCTGGCGGACGAGGAGCACGCCGCCGGCCTCGTCGCGCACCGTGGCGCTCGCGGACGGCAGCACCAGGCGCATCGAGCCGACGCGCTCACGGAGGGTGCGGAGGTAGGGGGAGATCGGCACGGGGCTCGGAGAAGAGGCGGTCAGGCCAGCCAGTCGATCGACTGCCCGTGCGGGCCGGTGAATGCAACGGGATCGCCATCGACCGCGAGCAGGAAGCGATCCTCGGGTGGGGGATCGGGGAGCTTCGCGGCGATCCCGGGGAAGACGCGCGGCGCCTCGTTGCTGATCCAGACCGCCCCGAGCTCCTTCACCATCTCCGCGAATTCCCGGCGGTCCTCGGGCGAGACGTACGCCAGCACGGCGGAATGGAAGACGACCAGCGTCGCGTCGCGCGGCGCCTTCGCGGCCAACGCGGGGAGATCGGAGATCCGCGCGGGGGGATCGGCGGTGAGGTCGCCCTGCACCACCTCGGGCGGCGATTCGCGGGCGATCGCCAGCGCCGCGCGCAGCCGGGCGGCGCGCGCCTCGTCGCCCGGCCAGACGAGCGTTTCCAGCCACCGCGACGCTTCGAGATCGGAGACGTCGACGGGGTTGACGTCCATCCCCGCGCGCCAGGCGATGCGCGGCGCGCGCGGCGGGATCGGCGTCGCCTCGTTCGCGCGGCAGGGGAAGACGGGGGATGGCGACGCGCCGGGCCACGCCGGCTCGACCTGCGCCCGGCCGTAGTCGTATGCGTAGCGGTCGGGGAGGAGGCACAGCCCGGCGGACGCGCCGACCTCCAGCAGCGCGAGCGGCTCCGGCAGCCGCGCGAGCACGGGCAGCAGCACCGCGCAGCGGCCGGGCTCGTTCGTCTGCGTTCCGTGCGAGAAGATCGCGAGGCGGATCGGCGCGGGATTCTGCTCGACCAGCGCCGCGAAGTGCCGCGTATCCTTCGGCGTGCCATAGAGATGGCGCACGGCGGCGAAGACGAGATTCGGCTGCTTCTTCGCGCCGGGGAGCGCGGCGACGAAGCGCAGCAGCGGCTCGGAATCCGCCACCGCGCGGGCGAGCTCTTCGTACAGCGGCGAGACTCCCCGCGCCTCGTGCTCCGCGAAGTGGAGATAGCGCCCGCGGATCTCTTCGAACACCCGCTCGTCAGGCTCCCGACGCGTCATCTCCCGCCATGGTCGCGGTGACGTCCTCCAGCGGCACGCCGGCGGCGCACAACGGGCAGTCGGACGGGAGCCAGAGCGGATACTCGTCGCGCGCGGCGGCCTCGACGGGGATGCCGCGCTGGGCGAAGAAATCCGCGCCCGCCGAGCCGAGCACCATCAGCGCGCCGGCGGCGACGGGAACGGCACCGTGCGCCCGCAGTTCCGCAAACGTTCCCCGCAGCGCCGACCCCGCGCTCATCACGTCGTCCACCATCGCCACGCGGCGGCCGCGGACGCGCGGGGCGAAGGCGGGCGGCAGGCGGTAGCGCGCGCCGAACAGCGCGCCGTCGCCCGTCACTGTCACGCGCTCGGTGAAGCAGAACGCCACGCCCAACTCGCGCGCCACCAGCTGCGCCAGGAACGCGCCCCCGAGCAACGGGCCGCAGACCACGTCCGCGGCGTGCGGCCGCAGCGCCTCGGTCAGCCGCGCGACGAACGGATCGACCCGCGCCGGCTCGGTGAAAAGGGGGTCGAGGTCCAGCCACAGTCCGCCGTGATGCCCCGACTCCAGCCGAAAGTGTCCCCGCCGGCCGGAGACGAGCTCCAGGAACCCCGCTGCGTCGTGATCGATCGCCACGCTGCCACAGTTGTACGCGGTGGTAAGCAACGGCTCGCAATGCCAGATCGCCGGGTGTAGGCGCGGAAACGGGATGTTTCCCTCGACTGAAAACGGACAAACAGATTCGATCGGGTGGGTGCGGGGGCTGCGCACTCGCGATCCCACCTCCCCGGCCGGAAGGAGACGATGGGGATCTCATTGCGGGGATGATACTTAAGCATCCACTTAAGTATCAGATGATCCTCTCATCGCCATGCCTTTCCCGGATTCGAATACTTAAGTAAGTGCTAAAGTATCTCCCATCCCTGCGCATCTCATGATACTTGGCCACCCCAGACTTATCGGAGCGGCGGGGAGACTCCCCCGCACCCACCTGATCGCCGTCAGTTAGCGATGCCCGGGACGCTCCATCGGTCCCTCTACGAACACCCTCCGCCAGCCGCTGGAGCGCCTCTCCGGCCACGCGGAAGACGGTCCAGTCGTTCATCGGCTGGGCGCCGAGGGAGCGGTAGAAGCGGATGGCATCTTCGTTCCAGTCCAGCACCCACCACTCCAGCCGCCCGCATCCCCGCTCCACCGCCAGCCGCGCCAGGTGCGCCAGCAGCGCGCGCCCCACGCCCTTCCCGCGCGCCTCGGGGCGCACGAACAGGTCTTCGAGGTAGACCCCCGGGCGGCCCAGGAAGGTCGAGTAGTTGTGGAAGAAGAGCGCGAATCCCTCCGGCTCGCCCTCGTCTTCCGCGATCACCACCTCGGCGTACGGGCGCGGGCCGAACAGCGTCTCGCGCAGACCGTCCTCGGTGGCGACGGCCTCGTGTGCCAAGCGCTCGTACTCGGCCAGCGCGCGGATGAAGCGCAGGATCAGCGGGACGTCGTCGTCGGTGGCGGCGCGGATGCGCATCAGGGCTTCGGAGACTCCCCCGCCCCGCCGTCCCCATCGCCCTCCTTCTTCTCCTCACCCTCCGAAGCAGCGCCTCCGGAGAGGTCGGGCATCCCGCCGCCCAGCATCCCCTGCAGCTGCTTCATCATCTCGTCGAGATCGCCCATCTGGCCGAGGTCGCCGAGCCCCTCCAGGCTCTGCATCCCCCCGAGATCGCCCAATCCCCCCAGGCCGCCGAAGAGGTCCGCGCCGCCGCCCTGCATCATCTGCTGCATGACCTGCTGCATCCCCTCGGACGAGAAGGGGAGGCCGCCGGGGAGGCCGGCCTCGGGCGCGGGCGCGAAATCGCCGTAGACCTGCACCTCGCAGATCTTCCCGCCGCGGCGCTGGTAGACCGCGAGCCCGGCCTGCGGCTGCACGTCGGCGCCGTCCCAGCGCGTGGTGACGTACTCCACCGCGCAGGTGGTGCCATCGTCCGTCAGCAGGCAGGGGATGAGGACGATGGAGCCCTCCTCGCCGATGCGCGCGCCGTACTGGCGGCGGATGGTGTCCTCGGCGGTGACCCAGGGGATGGGGATGGGGACGAGGCAGGCGTCGTCGTACGTCTGCCGCAGCGCGTCGAGGTCGTCGGCCGCCAGCGCCTGGAGATGGCGCCCGATCGGCTCCGGCAGCGCCATCTCGGGCTGCGGCTCGAGGATGGGCTCGCGCTCGCCGCGCATCCCCCGCAGCCCGCCTGGCGCCCAGTACGCGCGCAGCGCCCGGAAGCGGCCGTCGGCGGAGCGCTCCCACACGCACGCCGCGGGGAGCACCTGCATCCCCATCGCCCCCTGCACGGAGACCATCCCCTGCGCGACCACGCGCTCCGGCGTCTCCACCGTCGCCGACGCCACGTACTGCGCCATCCCGCCGGCGAAGAGCGCGTGCGCGGCGGTGACGTGCGCCTCGAGCGACGCGCCGTCGACCTTGCCCGAGAGTGGGTCGTCGATCACCGGCATCCCGCCGAACAGGTCGCGGACGGCGGATGCATCGCCCTCGAGCAGCGCCTGGAAGTAGCCGTGCGCGGGCGTCTGCCCCAGCGCGCTCATCGCGTCGAGCTGCGCCAGCGCCGCCGCGCCGCCGGGGGACTGCCCCAGGCTGTCGCGCAGGAAGGCGAACGGGTCCGCCATCCCCCCGCCGCCGCCGTCCTCTTCCTCCTCGGTGGGGCCGACGTGCGTCATCTGCGTCTGCAGCTCCTCCGCGTCGCCCTGCTGCACGTAACCGTAGCCGAGGCCGACGGAGTGCGCGGGGAGACGCAGCGCGCGGGCGAAATCCTGGTGCCGCGCGGTCTCGAAGGTGTAGTCGCCGCTGTTGGCGGGCGCGCGGAGGATGCGCTCCACCGCCGCCGCGTCGCCGCCGCCGAACGCCTCGACGAGCTTCGCGGCGTCGCCGCCGGCGGGCTCCAGCGCCTCGCCGTCGAAGTAGCCGGGGTTGGAGTCGTACTCGTCGGCCACCTGGCCGTCGCGGAAGAGGCGGAAGAGGAAGATGTCCTCGTCGTAGACGGTGGCCAGCAGCGCCACGCCGCCGAGCTCGCGGTTCAGCTCGGCCGCCAGCGCGGAGCCGAGGTTCGGGTCGTCCTCGCTCTGGCGGTCGAACACCACCACGGCGCCGTCGGTCGCCGGCCCCACGTACGCGCTGCGCCCCCGCGCCTCGAGCGCCTCGATCACACGGCCGCGCTCCGGCCCGCGCAGGATGATGTTCGAGTACGATGATCCCATTCGCCTGTCCGTTCAGGTGAAATGACGAGTTCCGAGGTTGGGAGAAAACCACCCCGCATCGTCGCGGAGCGGGGTGGAGGGCGAATGAATTCGCTGCAACAACCACACGAAGTCCGCCTTCGCGGACTACCGGCTTCGGCGCATCCGCGGTATCGCAGCGCGCGGCGAGCATCGCGGTGGCGCGGCGGAACGTGACCTTGTTGCGAGCCCCGGAACCGCGTCCGCACGAGCGTTTGTAGTCCGCGAAGGCGGACTTCGTGTCGTTGTTGCCGCGAATTTATTCGCCCGGCTCCCTCGCCGCGTCGACAGTGCGTCCGACCGGATCGCGTGCCGACGCGGTTATGGATCCTTCGGCCTGCAAGCTCTTGCGCAGACGCTGATTACAGTCTGGCCGGCCTCAGGATGACGTCGGCGCGGTGGATCGGGCGCGGTGCATCATCCAGGTTCTCGGACCGTATCACTCGTCGTCCTCATCTTGCGGCGGCATCCCGGGCATCGCCCCGCCCATCATCCGCTGCAGCCCCTTCATCATGTCGGCCAGGCCGGGCGGGGCGCCCGGGAACGCGGTCTCGCCCCGCATCACCTTCTGCATCATCTCCTGCATGGCCTGCTGCATCGCCTGGGGCGAGACGCCGCCCGGACCGACCGTGGGCTCGGGGGCCAGGTCGCCGTAGATCTCCACCTCGCTGATCAGCCCGCGGCGGCGCCGGTACACCACCAGCCCGGCCTGGGGCGGGATCTCGGCGCCGTTCCAGCGCGTGGCCACGAACTCGACCGCGCACGCCTGGCCGTCGTCGGTGACGGTGCAGGGCGCCAGGACCACCGCGCCCCCTTGGCCGATCTGCGCCCCGTAGTGGCGGCGCGCGGTTCCCTCGGGGGTGACCCAGGGGACCGGGATCGGCGCCAGGCTGGTCTCGTCGTACGTCGCCAGCACCCCGGCGAGGTCGTCGGCCGCCAGCGCGCGGAGATGGCGCCCGATCGGCTCCGGCAGCTCCAGCCCCGGGCGCGGCTCCAGCACCGGCGGGCGCTCGCCCCGCCCGCCCTGCAGCGCGGCGGGCGACCAGTACGCGCGCAGCTCGCGGAAGCCGCCTTCTGGGGCCTTCTCCCAGACGCAGGCGACGGAGAGCGCTCTCACCTGTCCCGGCCGGACGGCCATGATGCGCCCCCAGGCCACGACGCGCTCCGTCGTCTCGACCAGCCCGAGGGGGCCGTACTGGGAGGCGTCGGGGAACCGCGCGCGGGCGGCGGCGACGTGCGCATCGAGCGAGGTTCCGTCGACGCGCCCGCTCAGCGGGTCGTCCAGCACCGGCTCGCCCGCGAACAGCGCGCGCACGGCGGCCGCATCACCAGCGAGCAGCGCGCGGAAGTAGCCGTGCGCGGGGCCCTTGCCCGCGGCCACGAACGCTTCCATCGCCGCCAGCGCGTCGGCGCCGCCGGGCGTCCGCGCGAGGCGGGCGGTGGCCAGCGCGCGGGGGTCGTGGGGCTCGTCCGGTTCGCCGCCGATCTCCGTCAGCTCGTCTTCCAGCCCCTCGGCCTCGCCCTGGTACACGTAGCCGTAGCCCAGCCCCACCGAGTGCTCCGGCAGCCCCAGCGCCTCGGCGAAGTCGCCGTGGCGCGCGCTCTCGAAGAAGTACTCGCCCTCCTTGGCCGGCGCGCGGAGGATGCGCTCCACCGCCGCCGCGTCGCCACGGCCGAACGCGTCGACGAGCTTCGCGGCATCGCCCCCGGTGGGCGCCACGTCGTCGCCGCCGAAGTAGCCGGGGCACGAGTCGTACTCGTCTTCCACCCGGCCGCCGCGGACCAGAGTGTAGAGGAAGATGTCGTCGTCGTAGATGGTGGCCAGCAGAGCCACGCCGCCCAGCTCGCGGTTCAGCTCCACCGCGAGCTCGGAGCCGAGCGCCGGATCGTCCTCGCTCTCCTCGTCGAACACCACCACGCAGCCGTCCGTCACCGGCCCCACGTACGCGGTGCGGCCGCGCGCCTCCAGCGCCGCGATCACGCGCCCACGCTCCGACCCGCGCAGGGTGATGTTCGAGTATGATGATCCCATTCGCCTGTTCGTTCAGGTGGAATGCAGAGTTTCAAGGTGGTGGAGGGCGAATGAATTCGCTGCAACAACCACACGAAGTCCGCCTTCGCGGACTACCGGCTTCGGCGCATCCGCGGCATCGGAGCACGCCACGAGCATCGCGGTGGCGCGGCGGAACGTGACCTTGGCGCGAGCACGGAAACCGCGCCCACACAAAAGTATGTAGTCCGCGAAGGCGGACTTCGTGTAGTTGTTGCCGCGAATTTATTCGCCCAACTCCCCCTGCCGCGACGACACTTCCCACAATACGCGCTGGACCGGCCTCAGCGTTTCACTGCCCGATCCCCCACTGGTCCAGCAGAAAGGCGTAGCGGATGGCCCACTCGCGCAGCGCGTCGTAGCGGCCGGACGACCCGCCGTGGCCCGCGCCCATGTTCGTCCGCAGCAGGAGCGGGTGGTCGTCCGTCTTGGTGGCGCGCAGCTTCGCCACCCACT
Source organism: Longimicrobium sp. (assembly GCA_036377595.1). Classification (NCBI taxonomy): domain Bacteria; kingdom Pseudomonadati; phylum Gemmatimonadota; class Longimicrobiia; order Longimicrobiales; family Longimicrobiaceae; genus Longimicrobium; species Longimicrobium sp. The sequence goes on from DASUYB010000130.1 coordinate 73,493, forward strand.
TGGCCGGCTCCCAATACGCCACGCGCGGGTCGTTCAGCCCGGTGGTGACGAGCATCGCGGGATACGCCGTGGCGCGGACGTTGTCGTACGGCGAGTACGACTTCATGTACGCGTAGTACTGCGGCTGATGCGGGTCGCCCCACTGCAGCCACTCGCCCGCGGTCAGCGGAATCGACGCGTCGAGCATGGTGTTGATGACGTCGACGAAGGGGACGTCGGCCACCACGGCGTGGAAGAGCTCGGGGCGCATGTTGACCACCGCGCCCATCAGCAGCCCGCCCGCGCTCCCGCCGCGGATGGCCAGCCGCTCGCGCGTGGTGTAGCGCTGCGCGATCAGGTGCTCGGCAGAGGCGATGAAGTCGGTGAAGGTGTTCTTCTTGTTCAGCAGCTTCCCCTGGTCGTACCAGTGCCGCCCCATCTCCTGCCCGCCGCGGATGTGCGCGATGGCGTAGACCACGCCGCGGTCCAGCAGGCTGAGGTTGTTGCTGCTGAAGGTGGGATCGGTGCTGGAGCCGTACGAGCCGTAGGCGTAGAGGAGGAGCGGCCGGCTCCCGTCGCGCACCAGCGGCTTGCGGTAGACCAGGGAGATGGGGACCATCGTGCCGTCCTCCGCCCGCGCCCAGGTGCGCTCGCTGGCGTAGAGCGACGGGTCGTAGCCCGGGACCTCGGTGGCCTTCTTCAGCTCGCGCGTGCGGGTCGCCAGGTCGAAGTCGTAGACGGCGGACGGGGTGACCATCGACTGATAGGTGAAGCGCAGCACGCGGCTGTCGTACTCGGCATTGTTGCCGCCGCGGAAGGTGTAGATCGGCTCGGGGAAGTCCACGTCGTACGCTGCGCCGCCGCCGAAGGGGACGACGCGGATCTTCCGCAGCGCGTTCTGCCGCTGGTAGAGCACGAGGTAGTCGCGGAACACCTCGATCCCGTCCAGCAGCACCGAGTCGCTGGCGGGAACCATCTCCCTCCAGTTCTCGCGCCGCGGGTCGGTGTCGGGCGCGGACACGAGCTTGAAGTTGGGCGCGCCCTCGTTGGTGGAGATCAGGAAGCGGTCGCCGTGGTGCTCCACCCCGTACAGCACGTCCGGCGTGCGCGGGCGGATCATCCGGAAGCGCTCCGCCGGCCGGTCGGACGGGAGATAGCTGACCTCCGACGCGCTGAACGACGACGAGGTGATCAGCAGGAACCTGCGGTCCTTCGTCCTCGACACGCCGATGCGGTACAGCACGTCCGGCTCCTCGGCCACGACGGCGTCGGCGGACGCGTCGGTGCCCAAGACGTGGCGCATCACCCGGTACGGGCGGTTGGCGGCGTCGCTGGTGCCGTATAAGAGCGTGCGGTCGTCGGCCGCCCACGCCACGTTCCCGTTCACGCCGGGGATGCGGTCGGGGAGGAGCTGGCCGGTGGAAAGGTCCTTCACCATCAGCGTGTAGCGCTCGGCGCCGCTGGTGTCGGTGGCGAACGCGAGGAGGCGCGCGTCGGGGCTCACCTGCTGGCCGGAGACGGAGAAGTACGGTCGGTTCCCCGCCATCGCGTTCAGGTCCAGCATCACCTCTTCGGGCGCGGCCAGGCTGCCGCGCTTGCGGGCATAGATCGGGTACTGCTTCCCCGCCTCGGTGCGCGAGTAGTAGAAGTACTCGCCGATGCGCTCGGGAACGGAGAGGTCGGTCTCCTTGATCCGCCCGCGCATCTCCTGGAAGAGCCGCTCCTGCAGCGCGGCGGTGTGCGCCAGCATGGCCTCGGTGTAGCGGTTCTCCGCCTCGAGGTAGTGGATGACGGCCGTGTCCTGGCGGCGGTCGTCGCGCAGCCAGTGGTAGTTGTCGATGCGCACGTCGCCCAGCGTGGTGTCGGCGTGCGGAACGGTGCGCGCCACCGGCGGCCGCATCGGCGCGGCGGTGCGGGCCGTGGCGGGGACGATCTGCGCGCGGGCGGGCAGGGTCGCGAGCAGGCCGAGCGCGGCGAGGGCGAGGGTGCGTTTCATGGGCGTGCGGAGGTGCTTGGGTGCGCGGCGCCGGGGGGATCCTGGGAAGGATAGAAGGCGAATAAATTCGCGGCAACAACGACACGAAGTCCGCCTTCGCGGACTACACCCTCCGGCCCCGCCCCGGCATCCGCGCTCGCGACGGGCATTGGGCGGCGCGTGGGCACGAGCACCCGCCGCGAGCACGGAGATCTCGTCTACACCAAAGCCTGTAGTCCGCGAAGGCGGACTTCGTGTGGTTGTTGATGCGAATTCATTCGCCCTTCTCAACTCGGGCCGAGCACAATCCTCGCCCCTTGCCTCGCGCGAGCGGCCATCACCCCGCCCCGACGTGCTTCAGCGCCTCGCGCTTGCTGAGCGGGGAGAGACTGGCTTCGTGCTCGCGGACGTAGCGGCGCACCCAATCGGCGTCCGTGCGCGCGTAGTGGCGCAGCGCCCACCCGATCGCCTTGCGCAGCCAGAACTCGCTCCTGCCCAGCGACGGCTCGATGCAGCGGGCGAGCAGGTCAACGTCGGTCTCGCGCTTGAGCGGGAGTTGGCAGAGGATGGAGGCGCGGCGCTTCCAGATGTCGTCGTCCATGCTCCACCCCAGCATCGCGCGCCGCATCTCCACGGAGTGGCGGCGGACGAGCACCGGCAGCCGGTGCGTGGCGACGTCGTCGACGTAATCCCACCACGCGCCGGTGACGATCATCTCCTCGTACATCGGCAGCGCGTCCATCGACTGGAACCGGGCGAAGCGCCGGTCGCCCGCCAGCCAGAGCGCGGCGTAGCGCTCCTCGCGGAACTCCGCCCCGCGCCAGATCCCGAGCACCAACGTGCGCCACGCCTCACCCGTGGGGAGATCGACGTCCGCGAACACCTGGCGGAAGATGGCGCGCTGCGGCGTCGCCTTCACGCCATGGTACGGCATCGCGGACTTCATGTACGCCCGAGCGCCCTCCGCCGTCGCGGGGTCGCCCGCCGCGGCGAGGGCGGCGCGCAGGCGCGCGAGCAGCGCCGCGGGATCGGTCATGGAGTCGAGGATCGGGATCATGGGGAAATCATACCACGGATCGCTATCGACCGCGCAACTCCGATCCTCCGTCATTCCGAGCGGAGCCGCTGCGCCGAACCCGCGACTGCACAGGCGCCTGGCGGCTCCCGAGGAATCTGTGGCCTGCTTCCGCGCGACAGCCGGGCGCTCGCGCGTACGCTGGCCAAAGATTCCTCGGGCTGCAACCATCGCCGTGGACGCGGTTACGGTCTGGCCGCCCTCGGAATGACAGATCGTCTCTCCGTCGTCGAAAAAGAAAGCGAGAGCCCCACCCGACGAGGACCCCCGCACTCAGCACTCAGCACTCCCGTCACGCCGTCTGCCGCAGCCGAGAGAGATACTTCTGCCGGAACTTGGCCACCTTCGGCGCGATGACCACGCGGCAGTACCCCTGCCCCGGGTTCCGCGCGAAGTAGTGCTGGTGGTACTCCTCGGCGGGATGGAACTCCGTCAGCGGCACCACCTGGGTCACGATCGGGTTCTCCCACACCCCCTCGGCCTCCAGGTCGCGGATCACCTCGCGCGCGGTCTGCTCCTGCTCGGGCGAGTGGGTGAAGACCGCGGACCGGTACTGCGTCCCCACGTCGGCGCCCTGGCGGTTCAGCGTGGTGGGGTCGTGGATGGTGAAGAACACCTCCAGGATCTCGCGGAAGCTCACCACGGCCGGGTCGAACGTCACCTGCACCACCTCGGCGTGCCCGGTCTTGCCGCTGCACACGGCGCCGTAGTCGGGGTTCGGCACGTGCCCGCCCGAATAGCCGCTCACCACCTTCTCCACCCCGCGCAGCTCCTCGTACACCGCCTCCAGGCACCAGAAGCACCCGCCCGCCAGCGTGGCAAGCTCTCTATCAGCCATCGTCGTCTCCTCTCGTTCCGGTGCTCCCGACCCTCACATCACCAAGAGTTTGATGGAGATGAGTTACCCGCCGCGCGCCCGCCGGTTCACGCGGGCCGCAGCTCGGTGACGCTCTCCACGAAGTCGCTGAAGGGGAACATGTCGAAGCTGGAGAACGGGCGCGGCACGTACCCCGCGCGCGCGAATGCGGCCAGGTCGCGCGCGTGCGAATCGATCGAGCAGGAGACGAGGCACACCGCCTCGGGGCGCCATGCCGCGATCCGCTCCGGCACGCCCGGCGCGCACCCGTAGCGCGACGGATTGACGAAGACGACCGATGGCCGCTCCACCTCGCGCCGCCCCGCCAGGCGTTCCGCGGGGATGCGCTCGTAGCGGGCGTGCGCCAGCCCGTGCAGCGCGGCGTTGCGCCCGGCGCTCTCGATGGCCCAGCGGTTGGTGTCGACGCCCAGGATCGCGCTCTCCGGCACGGCGGCCAGGATGGAGTGCAACCCCACGCCGCAGTACAGGTCCACGATGCGCGACGGATCGGCCGCCGCCGCGCGCGCGGCGGCGGCCAGCTCGGGCGTGAGCCAGCGGTTGGTCTGGAAGAAGGCGAGATGGTGGGCGAGGACGGTCTTCCCCAGCAGCACGTGCCGCAGGTGCGTCTCGCCCAGCTCGAGCGATTGGGAGGGAACGGCGATGCCGAGCAGGCCGGGCGATGCGTCCAGCAACCCGCGGCAGAACCCGTCCAGCGGTGCGCTCCCCCGCTCCGCCGCGAGCGTGAGATGTGCGCGGTCGCTGCCGAACTCCAGCCGCACCTCGAAGCCCGAGACCGCGCCGTCGCCGGGCAATGCGGAGATCGCGTCCGCGGCGCGGCGGACGTGGCCGTGCGCGGCGGGCGGCATCACCCACAGCGCCTGCTCGAAGGGGACGCGGCCCACTCGCGGGTCCACGCCGACGACGCGCGCCTCTCCGTCATCGCCCCGCGAGACGTAGAAGCTGGCGCGCATGCGGTAGCCCGCGTCCACCGGGGAGCGCATCATCCCGCGGAACAGGCCGTCCAGCCCGTGCTCCGCGAGAACGGCGGCGATGCGCGCCTCCTTCGCGTCCGCGTGCCGGCGGTAGTCGGCGGAGATGGAAGATTCGAGTCCCGCGGCGAGGTCCGTCATCTCACCCATCGCCCCGCCGCTCGCGGTGGAGCGCCTCGAGCAGCGCGCGGGTGACGGGCGAGGCGAGGCGCGCCCCGGCGCTGGCCCAGAACTCGTCCAGCGCGCCGGCGGCGGCTTCGTCGCGGCCGTATTCGGCAGCCTGGAGCACGGTTTCGAGCTTGTCCAGCTCCTTGACGAAGCGCGCTTCGGGCGTCTCCGCCGCGTCGTACTCGCGCCAGAGCGCCAGCAGCGACGCATCGCCGGCCAGCGCGGCCAGCTCGCGCATCGCCGCTTCCTCGCGGCGGCGCTTCTCGTCCGCGGAGACACCGTCGTACGGGGTGATGTCACCCACCAGCGCCTCGGCCAGGTCGTGGACGAGGGCGATGGCCACGCACCGCGCGGCGTCCAGCGGCGGCGCGGCGCGCGGGGCGAGGACGAGCGCCAGCAATGCGACGCGGTGCGAGTGCTCGGCGACGGACTCGGGGGCGGAGATGCCGCGCAGGGCCCAGCCGGCGCGCGGCGTGTCCTTCAGCCGCCCGGCCAGGTGCAGGAAGCGCAGCAGCGCGGCGGCCGGGTCGGCGGCGCCGCGCTCGTCTGCTGCGTCATGGGGGTGGGAACGCGCCTCCGTCATTCCCGGAAGATCGGCCCGCGCGCGCGGCGGGGCCAGAGGCGCTTCAGCCGGCCAGGACGGCGGGCTCGGGCGGCAGGAGCACGTTGGACGACGCGGCGAAGAACGGCTTCCCGTCTCCCTCCGTCAGCTTCAGCTCCAGCAGGCGGCCGCCGTCTCCGGTGCGGCCCAGCACGCGCACGACGGTGCCGGCGCCGGCGGTGCAGAACACCTCTTCGCCGGCCATGGGGACGCGGTCCATGGCCGTGACCCAGCCCGGACGCGCATCGTGGTTCACCGTCAGGGACTCACGCTCGATCCGCCGGGCACTGTTGTTCATCGTCATCCTGCCTCCGGTGATTGCGGAAGGGGCCGCCGGCTTACTTGTGCCGGTAGGTGATGCGCCCCTTGGTGAGGTCGTACGGGCTGATGGCGAGCGTCACGCGGTCGCCCTCCAGCACGCGGATCCGGAACTTGGCCATCTTCCCCGCGCCGTAGGCCAGCACGCTGTGACCGTTGACGAGCTCCACGCGGTAGCGCCGGTCGGGCAGGACCTCCTTCACCACCCCCTCCATCTCGATCGATTCCTGCTTGGCCATACCGTCGCTTTCCGCCGGATACGTCCGGCAGTGGGGAAGAACGCCCGCGGCGCGCGTCAGCGGTGGACGGGCGCCGCGGGCGGTGGCCGGCGGGGACGAGCGCCCCCGCACTGAGCCGCATTCATCTGTACACCCGGGCGCCGAAGTCGTTCGCGCACGGGATGATACGCTGTAAGATAGCACCGAATGCGCCGCAGCGAAACCAGCATCGGCAGAAGTGATACAAAGATGCTCACCGCTGGCCGCAACGGCGCGCTGATCTTTTTACAGATCCCATACGATCACCCACTGGCGTCCCGCGATGGGGCGCATAGGATGAGCGAGCAAACCCGATCGGACACCGCCACTCCCCATCCCCCATCCCCTTCCCGACCCGACCGATGACTCCGCTTCGCCGCTTCCTGTGCGCGGCCGTGATGCTTGCGCTCCCCGTCTCCGCCGGCGCGCAGCGGCTGGACGCGCACCGCGCCGCCGCCGACCGCCTGGTGCGCGCCGCCCTGCGCGACAGCGCCGCCTACGCCCGGCTGGGCGTGCTCGTCGACCGCTTCGGGCACCGCGCGAGCGGGTCGGAGAGCCTGGAGCGCGCCATCGACTGGATCGTGGAGGAGATGCGCCGCGACGGGCTGGAGAACGTGCACACCGAGCCGGTGGCCGTGATGCACTGGGTGCGCGGCGAGGAGTCGGCGGTGCTCGAGAGCCCGCGCCGCATGCCGCTGCACATGCTGGGGCTGGGGCGCAGCGTGGGCACGCCGCCCAGGGGGATCGCCGCGCCGGTGCTGGTGGTGCGCGACTTCGCCGAGCTGCGGCGCCGCGGGGCGGAGGCGCGGGGGAGGATCGTGGTCTTCAACGCGCCGTTCGACACCACCGTGCATCCCTTCGCCGGCTACGGCGCGGCGGTGCAGTACCGCGCCTTCGGCGTGGACTCGGCCGCGGCGCTGGGCGCGGTGGGCGTGCTGGTCCGCTCCGTCACCCCGCACTCGCTGCGCACGCCGCACACGGGCGGGCTGGCGTACACCGACACCACGCGCACCGTCCCGCGGATCCCCGGCGCCGCCATCACCGTGGAAGACGCCGAGATGCTGCAGCGCATGCAGGACCGCGGCGAGCGCCCGGTGGTGCGGCTGACGATGGGCGCGCGCACGCTGCCGCCCGCGCGGTCGCGCAACGTGGTGGCCGAGGTGCGCGGCTCCGAGCGTCCCGACGAGGTGGTGGTCCTCGGCGGCCACATCGATTCGTGGGACGTGGGGCAGGGCGCGGTGGACGACGGCGGGGGAAGCGTGGCCGCGTGGGAGGCGCTGCGGCTGATCCGGCAGCTCGGCCAGCGTCCCAGGCGGACCGTGCGCGTGGTGCTGTGGACGAACGAGGAGATCGGGCTGGCCGGCGCCCTGGCCTACCGCGACGCGCACGCCGCCGAGCTGGCGAAGCACGTCCTGGCGATGGAGAGCGACAACGGCGTCTTCCACCCGCAGGGCCTGCTCTTTTCCGGCGGCGAGGGCGGGCTGCCGCTGGTGCGCGAGATGGCCGGCCTGCTGCGGCAGGTGGGCGTCGACTCGGTGCAGGCGAGCGGCCCGGAGGCGGACGTCGGCCCGCTCTTCCAGCGCGGCGTCCCCGCGATGGCCATCGCCACGGACCCGTCGCGCTACTTCTGGTACCACCACACGGAGGCCGACACACTGGACAAGCTGGACCCGCGGGAGATGGGCGAGTGCGTGGCCGCGATGGCGGTGATCGCCTACACCGCCGCCAACATGGAGGAGCGGCTCCCCGGCCCTACCCCGGCGCGGTGACACCCAAAGAAATGAATCACGCGGAGGGAACGGAGGACTGATCTGAGTTCCTCCGTTCCCTCCGTTCCCTCCGTGTGATTCATTTATTCCCCAATCCCGGTGCGCGCCGCTCACGATCCTCACCGGGCTGGTGGCGATCGCGGACGGCCCGGCGAGGGAGGATCGCAGGCGCGAGGGGATGTCGGTGGCCCGCATCACCCCGTGACTGTCCAGGCGACGACGACGAACGAGGGCCGGCGTGGAAGCGCCGGCCCTCGTCTCATTCCCAATCCCCATCTCCTACCAGGCGATGCCGTAGTCCTCGCCGTAGTTGCTGCTGCCGCCCCAGAAGCTGCCGTGCTCGCGGTCGATGAAGACGGCGTTGATGGGGCCAGACGTCAGCCGCTGCACCTCGAGCGTGTACCCCATCCGCCGCAGCTCGGCGCGCACCGAGTCGGGCATCGACGCGTTCACCAGCATCCGCCCGGGCCGCGCCTCGTGCCCGCCGAAGGAGCTGCGCATCTGGTAGGTGTTGATGTTGGGCGCCTCGACGGCCTGCTGCACGTTCATCCCGAACTCCACCACGTTCAGGAAGAACTGGAGGAGATTCTGGTCCTGGCTGTCGCCGCCCTGCACGCCGAACGCCAGCATCGGCTTGCCGTCGCGCAGCGCCAGCGTGGGCGTCAGCGTCACCCGCGGGTGCTGGCCCGGGCGGACGACGTTGAACGGGTTCTCCGCCCGGTCGGTCACGAAGCTCTGCATCCGCTGGCTCAACCCCACCCCCGTGCGCCCGGCGACCACGGCGGGGATCCACCCGCCGCTGGGCGTCACGCTCACCACCCACCCCTCCTCGTCCGCCGTCTCCACCGACGTGGTGCCCATCTGGAACTGGCGCTGGAACTCGGCGAACGACGTGGGCGGCGCGGAGACGGAGTCGCGCCCGTTCATCGTCTTCGGCCAGTCGCGCAGCAGGGCGACGAACGGGTTGCGCCCGCCCTGGAACGGATACGGGTCGCCCGGGCCGATGTCCGGATCGTTGCGCTGGGGGTTGATCAGCCGCGCGCGCTGGCGGGCGTACTCCTTGGAGAGGAGGCCGCGCACCGGCTCGTCGGGCGGCACGTAGGGGTCGCCGTAGTAGAAGTCGCGGTCGGCGAAGGCCAGCGACATCGCCTGGTACACGGTGTTCAGGTAGCGCGGCGAGTTGTAGCCCATCGACTTCAGGTCGAACGTCTCCAGGATGTTGAGCGCCTGGAGCATGGCCGGCCCCTGCTGCCACACGTTCAGCTTGTAGACCTCGATCCCCCGGTAGCTGGTGTGCACCGGCTCCTCGATGCGCACGCGCCAGCTCGCCAGGTCTTCCATCGTGAACAGCCCGCCCTGCTCGCGCACCGAGCGCACGATCTCCTGCGCGATGTCGCCGCGGTAGAAGCGGTCGTAGGCGGCGTAGATGGCCTCCTTGCGGCCCTTCCCCTGCGCCAGCGCCTGCTGCTCGGCCTCCACCAGGCTGCGCAGCGTGCGCGCGAGGTCCGGCTGGCGGAAGATCTCGCCGATGGCGGGGCCCTCGCGCGGCTGGCCGGGGTGCACCAGGAACAGCGCGCGCGAGTACGGCCACTGCCGGATCCAGCTCTTGTTGCGCTCGATGGAGTTCGACGCCTCGTCCTCCATCGGGTAGCCGTCGGCCATCTGGATGGCGGGGGCCAGGACATCCTTCAGCGACATCGTCCCCCACTCCGCCAGCATGGTCATGATCCCGCCCGGCGTCCCCGGCGTGACCGCGGCCAGCGGCCCGTACTCGGGGGGATACCGCATCCCCCGCCCGCGGTAGAACTCGGGCGTGGCGCCGGACGGAGCCACCCCCAGCGCGTTCACGCCGATCACCTGCCCCGTGTGGGGATTGTAGATCAGCGCCTGCGTCTCGCCGCCCCAGCTCAGCACGTCCCACATGGTGCTGGTGGCGGCGATCATGGCGCACGCCGCGTCCACCGCGTTGCCGCCCTTCTGGAAGATCATGGCGCCGGCGGTGGCGGCCAGCGGCTTTCCGGTCACCGCCACCCAGTGGCGCCCGTGCAGCACCGGCTTCACCGTCCGCTGCGCCGCGGCGGGCGACGCGAGGGCGAGCAGGAGGGGGATGAAGAGCAGACGACGGAAGATCGGCATCGGGGCGGCTCCGCGCATCGGTCGTGAGATGTGAGATGTGCCGACAGCGTAGCGCCCCCGCCGCCGCGATGCAATTCGCCGCGCCATCGACACTGCCGCCGATTTTGCGTTTGCTGCACTTAGATTATATTCTGGAAGCACCGAACCAGAGAGATCCCATGGCGACCACTGAGCCCCTCGAGATCATCGAGCCCACCGCGTCCGCGGTGAAAGCTGCGCAGCGCAGCCGCGACTCCATCGCCGAGGCCGCCGAGCGTGCGGGGATGCGGCGGTCCGGAACGGTCCGGCTCGAGGAGCTGGAGCTGCCGGTGTCCGTGGTGCGCGCGTTGTCGCGCATGGTGGACGAGTTGTCCGAAGGACACCGAATCGCCGTGCATGCCATTCCCGACGACAGCACCGAGCTTACGACCAGCCAGGCTGCTCGCCTGCTCGGAATGTCTCGCCCAACCCTCATCAACCTCCTGAACCAGGGATCGATCCCGTACCGCTTCGTAGGCACCCACCGCCGTCTTCTGGTGGTCGACGTTCTCGCATTCCGTGAACGGGCAGAGCGGCCGGCACCCGAACCCTCGCGCGAGGAGATGCTTCGCGCCATGGAGGAGATGGCGGAGTACACCCACGGCCTGGGCCTGGGGTACTGATGCGCGAGCACCCGCTCGTGGTGCTCGATGCAAACGTTCTTTTCCCGTTCCAGCTCAGGAACCTGCTGCTGCACCTCGCGGTCGAAGGTCTCTTCCGGCCACTCTGGTCAGCCGAGATCATCGACGAGTGCATGCGCGCGCTGCGTCGTGACGCCCAGCTCACTCAAGCCCAGTGCGACCACCTACTCGTCCAGATGCGCCGCGTCTTCGCATCCGCATGGGGATCGGGTTTCGCTGGACGTGCGGATCGCATCGAGCTGCCCGACGAGGGAGACCGCCACGTCCTCGCGCTTGCGGTACACTATGAAGCCGACTTCATTGTGACACACAATCTGAAGCACTTCCCTTCGACTATTCTTCATCCGCTAGGCACTGCGGCAATCGATCCGGACGCGTTCGTCGGGATCCTCTGGTTCCTCGATCGACAACGAGTTCTCGCCGCGGCAGAGCAACACCGCTGCTCCCTCCGTATCAGCCCCCTCGCGCCTGCCGACTACCTGACCGCGTTGAGAGGGACAGCCCGCCTTCCCCGCACCGCCGAGTTGCTGTTGAATGGCGGGTTTCTTCACGACGCTGCGCGATCCCCTCAAGGTTGACTCCGTTTTCCCCGCGACGGAGAAGCTACGGCAGCCGCGTCACCGCCACGCGGTCGTACTCGCGCGCGCCGGCGGGGAGGCGCACCAGGCCGTCCCAGCTCTGCCGGCGCGCACCCTCGTCGATGTAGCCGTGGAACTCTGCCCGCGCGGCCGCGTCCGCCGCCACGGCCAGCACCTCGAAGCGGCGGCCGGCGTCCTGCGCGCCGCCCAACTGCGCCAGCGCGTTCCATCCGCCCCCCGCCTGCACGTCGGCCGGGCGGTCCTGCGGGTAGTACCGCGCCGTGGAGGGGATGTAGAGCACCACCCAGATCGAGTCGCCGCGCGGCAGGTGGCGCGAGGTGCCGCGGATGGTCTCCTGCATGCCCGCGCTGCCGCCGTTGGCCGGCGAGGTGATGCGCACCTCGGGCGTGGCGGCCGGCCTGGTGATGCGGGAGACGGCGGCCACGGCCGCGCCACCCACCAGCATCCCCATGAACAAGTAGAAGACGATCCCCGCGCGCGGCGACCGCCGTCCGCGCTCCCGCGTCCCGTCCGCGCCGGCCGGACGCGGGCGGTCGAGGAGTTTCACCGCCACCGTGCCGATCAGCCCGATGACGGCCACCGCGATGGGCGTAACCTCCGCGAGCGAGCTCATGATCCCCTCCTGCCATGAACGGGATGGTGGACGACGCCGTGAGATCGCCGGATCGCCCTGATGTGCACGATAAAAGGTCGGTAGATGCGATCAAGATGCGCGTGAGCGAGCCGCTCACCCGCAAGGTTGGACGGGCGCGGGAGGATGGGTTCGCGGCGTGCGGCCGCGTCATCCCCCGCTTCGATGGTGATGCCGCGCCATTCCCAGTCCGCGAAGGCGGACTTCTTGAAGTTCCAGCGGGGCATTTCAATCCCCCGTCACACAATCCCCGAAATCCAACCCGCCGACTGTCGGCTCACCCCACGCGCAGCCGGTACGCTCCGTCGCGATTCCGTGGGTCCGCAGGCGTGAAGCCCATGCGGCGCAGGTACTTCGCGTGTCCGGCATGTCCCGCGGGACTGACGATGGTGTGGATGCCGCGCTCGCGAAAGAAGCCGGCGCACTCCTCGTACAGGTATCGCCCCACCTTGAGGTCGCGGAACGCGGGGATGACGTAGTCCAGCCGCACCCACAGGCACCCGTCGCCGCGCGGCTCGCCGATGAACAGCCCCGCCGGCACCAGGTCGCGCAGCACGAACAGCGTCATCTCGCCCTTCCGCGGCGCGTGCTCGAACGAGGGGAGAAAGCGCTTGATGTCGTCGGCGTGAAAGGAGAGGAAGTAGCGCAGGTACTTCGTGTCCGGCTCGATCTCCAGCAGGCGGAAGTACTCGTGCGCGCGGAGCATCTTCACCAGGAACCACAGGTTGATCAGGCAGATGAACCCGTTCACAGCCGCCACCGGGTACGCCCCGATCAGCACGCCGTAGACGGTGAACGCGAGCGATCCCACGAGGTTGATCAGGCGCAGCCGCAGGATGCGGCTCATCATCAGCGACACCGCCACCAGCACCGACGCCACGTAGCCCAGCAGCTCCAGCCACATCTGTCCGTCCATCCGTCCAGTCCATCCGCATGCGGGTGATCCACCGGCGCACGCCGCGCCGGAAGGTGCGTCGGGGAATACGTCCCGTGGCGCCGCAAAGCAAGGCCCGGCGTACACATCCGCTCAATGGCAAAGGGCTTGCTAGACGGACCCGGGGTTCGAGCGGGGCCGAAGGGATCAGCGACGCGGAGAAAGGCCGATGCGCCTGAACACGGGGGGAAGCAGCAACGTCGAGGACCGCCGCGGCATGGGTGGCGGGATGGCCGTGGGGGGCGGCCTGGGCGCGCTGGTGCTGGGACTGCTGTACATGCTGCTGGGCGGCAATCCCGGCGACGTCACCGGCGGCGAGCCGCCGCCGAGCAACGCGGGCGCGCCGGCGCAGCAGAACGACGCGCAGAGCCAGTGGGTCAGCAAGGTGCTGCGCAGCACCGAGCTCACCTGGGGCGACATCTTCCAGAAGATGGGGCGCCAGTACCAGGAGCCGCGGCTGGTGCTGTTCAGCAACGCCTACCCCTCGGCGTGCGGGATGGGCCAGGCGGCCATGGGCCCGTTCTACTGCCCGCGCGACGAGAAGGTGTACATCGACCTGAGCTTCTACCGCGAGATGGAGGAGCGGCTGCACGCCCCGGGCGAGTTCGCGCGCGCGTACGTGATCGCGCACGAGGTGGGGCACCATGTGCAGAACCTGCTGGGGATCTCGGCGCAGGTGCAGCAGGCCGAGCAGCAGGCCGGCAGCCGCGCCGAGGCCAACCGGTACTCCGTGCGGCTGGAGCTGCAGGCCGACTGCTTCGCCGGCGTGTGGGCCAACCAGGCGCGCCAGCGCGGCGAGCTGGTGCTGGAGCCGGGCGACGTGGAAACCGCGCTCAACGCCGCCAGCGCCATCGGCGACGACAAGCTGCAGCAGGAGGCGCAGGGCCGCGTGGTCCCCGAGTCGTTCACGCACGGCACCTCGGCGCAGCGCGTGGAATGGTTCACCCGCGGCCTCCGGTCCGGCGACCCGCAGCAGTGTGATACCTTCGAGGGAAGTGCGTGAACTGAAGTGCGTGAGTGCGGGAGTGCATGAGTGCGCTTGGAGATCGAGCGCACTCATGCACTTCCGCGCTCACGCACTTCGGTTCACAGCAGCTCGGGAGATGCGATCGGCTCGCCCTCGGCGAAGCGCGACGGGCGCAGGGGATGGACGTCCAGCGTGGACGCGGCGCCGTCGAGGATGATCTCGGCCAGGAGCTGGCCCAGCGCGGGCGAGTGCATCACCCCGTGGCCGGACGATCCGTTGGCGAGATAGAGATTGTCGACGCCCGGCGCGGCGCCCAGCAGCACGTGCCGGTCGGGACTCATCTCGTACAGCCCCGCCCAGCACGCGCCGCGATCCACCGCCACCTCGCGCAACGCGGGGATGCGCCGGTGCGCGCGCGACGTCACCTGCGGCAGCCACCGCTCGTCGAACACGTGGTCGTAGGGGGATGGCGTGGCCGGCTCGTCGGGCCAGAGCATCAGCACGCGGCCGTCGCGGACGCGCGCGTGGAAACCGTCGGGGGCGAAGATGGTCATCGGCATCGTCTCCGGCAGCGCGTCCGTGGCCACCGTCGCCGCCACCTGCCGCCGCAGCGGCGTCACCGGGATCTCCACACCCGCCATCCGCGCGACGGCGCCCGCCCACGCGCCCGCCGCGTCGACCACGGCGCCGGCCGCGATCTCTCCGCCCCGCGTCCGCACGGCGGCGATGCGGCCGCCCTCCATCCGCAGCCCCGTCACCTCGCACCCGTGGTCGAAGCGCACACCGAGACGCTGCGCGGCCTCGGTGTAGCCGCGCAGGATCTCCAGCGGGCGGATGAACCCGTCGCACGAGCAGTACGTGCCGCCCACCAGCCCGTCGATGGAGATGGCGGGATTGATCTCCTTCGCCTCCTCCGGCGTAACCGCGCGCGGATCCAGCGCGCCCGCCGCGTGCTGCACTGTCTGCGATGCCAGGAGGAGGTTCAGCGTGACGGCGTCATCGGCGAGGAAGAGGTAGCCGCACGGGCGATAGCCGGGGTCCACACCGGTCTCGTCCGCGAAGCGCAGCAGCTTCTCCTTCGACAGCAGCGACAGGCGGACGCCGACGTCGGAGCCGAACTGGCAGCGGAAGCCGCCGGTCGCCTTCCCCGTGCTCCCCTGCCCCGGCCGCGGCTCGCGCTCCAGCACGCGCACACCCGAGCACCCGCGCGCCGCCAGGTGATACGCCACGCTCGCGCCGATCACCCCGCCGCCGATCACCACCACATCCGCGGTTGGCATACAGGCTCTTCGAAGGCTCGGCCAAGGGGAGTGCGTCGTCGGCCCGCTTCCACCACAACAGGCCCGAGGCGAATTCTACGCGCGCTGTTCATCAGCCAGCAACGCATGCGGCGGAACCATCCGTGGCGGAATATTGCAGATCCGGTCGGAAACGAGGCTCGGACAGACGTTGATGTTTAGTAGAGGGGTTATACATCGCAGCTCGGCGCGGCACCGCACGCCGCACCGAGCTTGGCGCCAGCTGGAACCGCTCAGCAGAAGCAGTCGATTTCCGTCCGTTCGGTGCTGTTGCAGTTGCTGTAAGTGCACACCCCACATTCAGCATAGCACCGTGTGAAGCGGGTTCCTCGGTTCAGCGGGGCGTCTGCCGCGCCGACCACTGTGCCACGCGGCCCAGCGTCGGGCACCGTCTGGAAGGTTTCGACCTTCAGGGCATCGACGTCGATCCTGAGCTTGGCCATGGTTCCTCCGTGGTTCGATGGGAGATGCCGAGCGAAGCTTTCGTAACCCGTTTGCGCACCTTTCGTGCCTTAGTAATTAGGACCTACTCGCGCCGCTCGCTGTCATTCCTCCGATCCAGCCTCTCCCGTCACTCTGAAGGCAAGCTCGCCCTCAATCGCCTAGGAACTCGCCGAGGGCGGCCAGGCCGGGGACGCGGTCGGCCAGCACCTTGGCGGCGGCGACGATGGGCACGGCCAGGAACGCGCCGGGCACGCCCCACAGGAACCACCACACCATCACCCCCACCAGCACCGCCACCGGGTTCAGCTTCAGCCGCCGGCCGTAGAGGATGGGGCTGACCAGGTTGTTCTGCAGCGTGGTGATGAGCAGGTACGCGCCGGGCGCCAGCAGCGCGTGCCCCGCCGAGTCGAACGTGGCCAGGCCGATCAGCGTCAGGAGCAGCACCATCAGCGCGCCGCCCAGATAGGGGATGAACTCCAGCAGCACGGTCATCATCCCCCACATTACCGGCGTGGGCATGCCGATCAGCCACATGGCCACCCCCACGGCGGCACCCTGCCCGAGGTTGATCAGCAGCGACACCACCAGGTAGCGCGAGACCACCGCCTCGGTTTCGCGCACCGCCTCCACCGCGCGCTTCTTCTCGCCGATCAGCGGCAGCACGTGCACCAGCTTGCGCAGGAACAGGTCGCCCGACGCCAGCAGGAACCACACGAGCAGCACCACCTCCACGAACGCCGACAGCACGCCGGCCGTGGTGCCGAACACCTTCGTGGCTACGCCCGGCATGGCCGGGCTCGGCGTCTCCCCGCCGGTGCCGCCGGAACCGCCGGAGCCCGCGGAGCGCGCGCCGCCGGCCGGTCCGCCGCCGGACGCACCGCCCATCGATCGGACCACGGGGTCGAAGCCGCGCGCCAGCTCGCGCAGCTTTCCCTGTGCCTTGTGGATGCTCTGCGGTGCCTCCTTCACCCAGCTCTGCACCGGCGCGGCCACCGCGAATCCCGCCCCGGCCAGCAGCGCCAGCGAGCCGAGCACCACGACGAGCGCCGCCAGGGCGGTCGGGATGCGCAGCTTCTCCAGCGCGCGCACCACCGGCCGCAGCAGCGCCATGAACACCAGCGACAGGGCGATGGGGATGAACACCTCGCGCCCGAAGTACAGCGCGAACGCCACCGCCACCACCGCGATGACGACGGTCGCCACGGTGCGGACGGCATCGCCGCGGCGGCGGCGCGCGCCGGGCGCGGGGGGATTGTCGGGCTGGAGATCGGTCAAGGCACGTCCCGCAACGGGTTCATCACGTTCCTGCAGTCACACCGCGTAAATGCAAGGGCGGGACCGACGTTCGTGCAGGGAGATTCAGGAGGTACAGCGGATGAACTCCCCCACGACGCGCGCCAGCTCCTCGCCGCGATCCTCCTGCAGGAAGTGGCCGGCGCCGCGGATGGTGGCGTGCGGCTGTCCGGCCGCGCCCGGGATCCGCTGCTGGAACCGCCGCTCGAAGCTTCGGGTGATGCGCTCGTGCTGACCGTACGCGGTCAGGAACGGCTTCCCCCAGCGCTCCAGCACCGCCCACGCGCGGCGGTTGGCCTCCGCGGCGGGGTCGTCCGGGCGCGTGGGGACGAGCGGCGGGAAGGCGCGCGCGCCGGCCTTGTACCGCTCCGGCGGGAACGGCGCGTCGTAGGCCCGCCGCACCTCGCGCGGAAGCTTGGTATGCGATCCCGCCTGCACGATGCGGCCGGCGGGGAACCATGGCGTCCACCGCGCCCACGCCTGGCATGCGCGGAAGATCAACGGCGTGCGCCCATCCCCCGTCGGCAGCGCGGCGTTGGCGGCGACGATGCGCGCGAAGCGCTCCGGATCCTCCGCCGCGATCCGCAGCCCGATCAGCGAACCCCAGTCCTGGCAGACGAGCGTGATCGCCTCGAGCCCGATGGCCTCGATGAAGCCGCGCATCCAGTCCACGTGCCGCTGGTACGAGTACGCGCCGATATCCGCCGGCTTGTCCGACCGCCCGAACCCAACGAGATCGGGCGCCACGGCGCGGAAACCCGCCGCGGCGATGACCGGGATCATCTTGCGGTAGAGATACGACCACGACGGCTCGCCGTGCAGCATCAGCACGGGCGATCCATCCCGCGGCCCCTCGTCCACGTAGTGAATCCGCAATCCGTCGACGGTGACGTACCGCGGCTCGAACGGATATCCGGGGAGATCGCGAAACCGCTCGTCCGGCGTGCGCAGGATCTGGGTTGATGGACTCGTCATTGATGATACCAACTCCGGCTGAAGAATTGATGCAACTCGTCTGAGCCAGTGCTGAGTCGATTATAGATCCTTCGGCCTGCAAGCTACTGTGCATACGCTGGTTACAGTCTGGCCGGCTTCAGGATGACGTCAGTGGGGCCAGTGTGGGATGCATAAACTGAATACCCGGACTGGCATGACTCGTCTCACGCGCGGGAGCCGTGGCCGCACGCCGATGATGTCCGCGAAGGCGGACAGCGTGTAGTTGTAGCCGCGACTTCAGTCGCATCGTCCCAGATAATTTCGCGCTCGACCGCAACAAAAACGCCCCCGCGATCGCGGGGGCGAGCAGCCGGCCGGGCGCGGACCGCCGTCAGGCGTCGACCACGTCGCCGGGGTCCACCTGCTCGCGCCGCTCCACCTTCACCACGCCCTTGATCTTCTTCACCGCGCTGATCACGCGGTTCAGGTGCGTCAGGTTCTCCACCTCCACCACGAACTCGCCCTTCATCCCGCGCTCGTCGGCCTTCATCTCGGCGCTCTGGATGTTGGTGTTGGTGCCGGTGATGGCGCTGGCCACCTCGGCCATCAGCCCGCGCCGGTCGGTGCCCTCCATCACCAGCCGCACGAAGAAGCGGTCGCTGCCGTCGCCGTCCCACTGGATGTCGACGCGGCGCTCGGGGTGGTCGCGCAGCTGCAGGATGTTGGGGCAGTCGATGCGGTGGATGCTGACGCCCCGCCCGCGCGTGATGTAGCCGATCACCTTGTCGCCCGGCACCGGCTGGCAGCACTGGGAGTAGCGCACCATCAGGTTGCTCATCCCCTGGATCTTCACCGCCGGCGGCTCGCCGCGCACGCGGGAGACCAGCCGCTCGAACGCCGACGGCTGCTTGGGCTGCTCGGCCAGCTCGGGCCACAGCTCGCGCATCACCGCGCCGGGGCCCAGGTCGCCGCGCCCCAGGGCGGCGAACAGGTGCTGCGCGTTGGGCAGGTTCAGCGCCCGCGCCGCCTCGTCGAAGCGCTCCTCGGTCACCTTCTCGCGGCGCGCCTTCTTGATCTCGCGCTCGATGAACTCGCGCCCCAGCTCCACCGAGCTGCCGAACTCCTCCTCCTTGATCCACTGGCGGATCTTGTTGCGCGCGCGCGCCGTCTTCACGAACGCCAGCCAGTCGCGCGAGGGGCGCTGCCGCGGGTCGGTGAGGATCTCCACCGTGTCGCCGTTCTGCAGCTCGCGGGTGATGGGGCTGATGCGCCCGTTCACCCGCGCGCCCACGCAGTGCACACCCACCTCGGTGTGCACCGAGAAGGCGAAGTCGATGGGCGTGGCGGACTTGGGAAGCTGCTTCACGTCGCCCATGGGGGTGAAGACGAAGATCTCGTCCTGGAACAGGTCGATCCGGAGGAATTCCATGAACTCCTCCGGCTCCTTCGTCTCCTGCTGCCACTCCAGCACCTGGCGGAACCAGGTCAGCGTCTCGTCGACGTCGTCGGTGGCGCGCCCCTCCTTGTACTTCCAGTGCGCCGCGATGCCGTACTCGGCGGTGCGGTGCATCTCGCGCGTGCGGATCTGGATCTCGTACAGCCTGCCGCCGGGGCCGAAGATGGTCGTGTGCAGCGACCGGTACATGTTGCTCTTCGGCGTGGCGATGTAGTCGTGGAACCGCTCCGTCAGCGGCGTCCAGCGGTTGTGGATCACCCCCAGCGCGTGGTAGCAGTCGGTGACCGTCTCCACGATCACCCGCATGGCCATCAGGTCGTAGATCTCCTCGTAGTTCTTGGTCCGGCGCACCATCTTGCGGTAGATGGACCACAGGTGCTTGGGCCGGCCCGTCACCTCGGCGTCGATCCCCGCGTCGAGCAGCTCCTGCTGCAGCGGCTCGCGCATCCGCTCCACCAGGTCTTCGCGCTCGCGCCGCTTCTCGCTGATCTTCTTGGCGAGATCTCGATAGGCCTCGGGCTCCAGGAACTTGAAGCACAGGTCCTCGAGCTCCCACTTGATGGTCGCGACACCCAGACGGTGGGCCAGCGGCGCGTAGATCTCGCGCGTCTCCAGCGCGATGCGGCGGCGCTTCTCCTCGGGGAGGTAGTCCAGCGTGCGCATGTTGTGCAGCCGGTCCGCCAGCTTCACCAGGATCACGCGCGCGTCCTGCGCCATCGACAGCAGCAGCTTGCGGAAGTTCTCCACCTGCTGCTCGGTGCTGGTGCGGAACTGGACCTTGGCCAGCTTGGTGAGACCATCGACGACGGTGGCCACCTCGTCGCCGAACGCCTCGCGCACGTCCTCGACGGTGGCGGGCGTGTCTTCCACCACGTCGTGGATCAGCGCGCTGGCGATGGTCACCGAGTCCAGGTGCAGCTCGCCCAAGATGGCGGCCACCTCCACGCAGTGGGTGACGTAGTCTTCGCCCGAGCGGCGCTTCTGGCCGGAGTGGGCCACGCTGCTGAACTCGTACGCCTTCGTGACCAGCTCAAGGTCCAGCCGGTCGGCGTAGCTCTCGATGCTGTTGAAGAGGATCGGCGGAAGGATGGAGCGCGCGTGCTCCAGCGCGTCGCCTTCCAGCACCACGGGGACGGCGGTGGCCATCAGCGCCTCCCTCGGGCCAGCACACACGCCCGCCCGTCCAGAGTGGACGGGCGGGCGCAGGAACCTGCGGCCGGGATGCTGCGCGGCGTTCGCATATCGTCAAATGTAAACGCACAGGCGCCGTAGGTCACGTCCCCCTGTGCGCGGATATGGTATCAGGCTCGAATCGCCCAGCCGCGGGTGTGACGCACAAATGCTTCGGAGCGCCTCTATCCGGGGTGCCCCACTCTATTTCCTGGCTTCACGAAGCTGCGCCTCCAACTCGGCGACTCGCTTCTTCAACTCCGCGACTTCGTTCCGGAGGCGCGCCAATTCGTTCGCCTCTCCTCGATACCAAGCCTGCAGCTTGGCCAAAGTGCGCCCGTATGGCTCAGCGCCGTGAATGAAGCTCGCCAGCGTGGTGTGAGCCACACCGATTTCTTGTGCGACTAGCCGGAAGCTGCTCCGGCGCACCCGATCGGTAGCCGCGGTGCGGAGTTCGTCTACGGATACAGCATTCTCACGGGATACAGCAGTCTCACGCGGAAGCATTGACGCTCCCGCGTGAAAGAATTACCGTACGAAGGTGGTGCGTTTCAGGTAGGATACACGGGACAGCCTACTTGTATTGGAGCGCTAGAACAAGGGGTCATAGATAACAGAACCGGCGCGCCCGCATCGATTGTTCATCGCGAGAAGGAGTCGCGGTATGTCGAAGCTCGCCCGAAACATCGTGCTCGCCGACGGACCTGCCTGCATGCTGACCGCACAAGAATGGCGTGCGGCGCGCGAGAGGGTGGCGATGCTCAGGTCCGCGCGAGACCGGCGGATGTTCTTCGCGCTTCTGAATTACCTGGAACGGGGATGGGAGATCATTCGCCCGCTGCACGTCGTCGCGAACCGCATCGTGTGCGGACCGGGCCTCGCCGGAGCGACCGCGGAGGACGTGACGACGTTCATCGAGTGCGATCCGATCGACGTCTTCCGCGGAATCACGAACATCTGCATGCGCGCCATTCCAGACGCGTCGCAGCGGCCAGGACCGAACTTCGAGATCGTGGCAGATGAGGCGGGCGATCTGGCGCGGTACCTCCGCATCCTCGCGCTCGGCGCCGACCACCCCGAGTTCCCGCCCGAGCTGCGCGAGCTGGTTCGATCCACCGCAACAAAGATTACCGCCTGGAACGCCGGGCTCGCCGACGTGCTGGAGCCGGCGGAGAACTGTGTGCGCGCCCCGCCCCGGACTGCGATCTACGCGGCCAGCGCCTGCAGAGTTGGCACGCCACGGTAGAGCTCGCCGCGTTCCTGGAACGACCAGTAGCGCGACTCGCCAATGATGACGTGGTCGGCGACGGGGACGCCCAGGATCTCGCCGGCCTTCACCAGGTCGGCGGTGATCTGGCGGTCGGCGCCCGACGGGGTGGGCTCGCCGCTGGGATGGTTGTGCATCAGCACCACCGACGCCGCGGAGTGATGCAGCGCGTGGCGGAACACCTCGCGCGCGTGCACCAGCGACTCGTCGAGCGTGCCACGGGAGACGAGGGTTTCGTTCAGCAGCTCGTTCTGCGTGTTCAGCACCAGCACGTAGAACTCCTCGTGCTGCAGGTCGCGCATGCGGAAGCGGTAGCGCTCGTACACGTCGCGCCCGGTGGCCAGGCGGATGCGCTCGGGACGCGCCTCCTCGGCGGCGCGGCGCCCCAGCTCGAGCGCCGCCAGCACGCGCGTGGCCTTGGCCTGGCCCACGCCGCGCACGCTGCCGGCCACCACGCACACCGGCGCCGCCATCAGGCGGCGCAACGACTCGCCGCCGTCTTCGCCCGGGAACGCGGCCAGCAGATCGCCGGCCAGCTCCAGCGCGCTCCGCCCGGGCAAACCGTTGCGCGGCGCCTGCCCGGTTTCGATCAGCAGCGCCAGCAGCTCGCGGGTGGAGAGCGCCCGCACCCCCAGCGCGCGCACGCGCTCGCGAGGACGCTCGTCGACGGGCCACTGCTTGATGGGGAAGTGCATGGCTGCCACGCGGAGCAAAGGTGGATGCCCTTTACAATACCGAACAAAATACGAAAGTACCCCCACCCTGTCCAGAGTCTTTGATCACCCAAAGAAGAAGCGGGGTGGCGCACCCGTTGGCACGCCACCCCGCCTTCCTGCTGCCCTCTGCCCGTCCGCTATGCCCCGCGGCCGTGGCAGTTCTTGTACTTCTTGCCGCTGCCGCAGGGGCAGGGGTCGTTGCGTCCCACCGTGGCCGCGGCGGCCGCGGGCTTCGGGCCTGCCTCCTCCTCGCGGTTCGTCCTCAGCTGCCGCTGCGAGGGCGGTACCGCCGCGTAGGGGTTGATCCCCAGCGACGACCGGCGCGGCGGCGGCGCGGGCTCGGCATCAGGCGCCGGCGTCTCGTCGCCGTAGGTGGCGTCGACCGGCTCGTCGCCGTGCATGGGCGTGCCGTAGAACAGCGGCGGCGGCGGCGCGGGCTGCGGCGCGGCGATGGTGGCGCGGAAGGCGAACTTGGCCACCGACAGGTACAGGTCGCGCATCAGCGACTCGAACATGTCGTAGGCCTCGGCCTTGTACTCTACCAGCGGGTCCTTCTGCCCCCACCCGCGGAACCCGATGCTGGCCTTCAGGTGGTCCAGATCGTAGAGGTGGTCCTTCCACTTCTCGTCGATGGTGGACAGCACGATGTAGCGCAGCACGTCGTCGCTGGCGGCGCCGAACTGGTCGAGCTTCTGGTGATAGGCCTCGTGCGCCAGCTCCTGCACGTAGTCCACCACCTCCTGCTTGCTGTCGAACGTGTCGCCGCCGCCCTCGATCGAGGGGAAGCGGTCGGCGGTGATGAAGAAGTCCAGCGTCAGCCGCTGGCGCAGCCCGGTCAGGTCCCACTCCTCGGGGTGCGGCCCGTCGGTGTACTCGTCCACGATGGGCGGGAGCGACTTCTCGATCATCTCCCACACCTCGCCCTGCAGCTCGCCGCCGCCCTCGAGCGCGAAGGTGCGCAGGTCGTAGATCACCTCGCGCTGCTGGTTCATCACGTCGTCGTAGTCCAGCAGCCGCTTGCGCGCCTCGAAATTCTGCAGTTCCACCCGCTTCTGCGCGCCCGAGATCGAGTTGGTGATCCACGGGTGGGTGATGACCTCGCCCTCCTGCGCGCCGAGGCGGTCCATGATGCTGGCGATGCGCTCGGAGCCGAACAGGCGCATCAGGTCGTCTTCCAGCGACATCATGAACTCGCTGGCGCCGGGGTCGCCCTGGCGGCCGGCGCGGCCGCGCAGCTGCCGGTCGATGCGCCGGCTCTCGTGGCGCTCGCTTCCCAGGATGTGCAGCCCGCCCACCTCCACCACGTAGTCGTCGGGCTTGGTGGTGAGATCCTCGCTCTGCTCGGGATCCGGCAGCGTGCCCACGAGCTTGAGGTCGACGCCGCGCTCCTTCAGCCAGGCGATGGTGCGCGGCTCGGTGACGCCGGGCCCCAGCTTGATGTCGGTGCCGCGCCCGGCCATGTTCGTGGCGATGGTCACCGACCCCGGCTGCCCCGCGCGCGCCACGATCTCGGCCTCGCGCTGGTGCTGCTTGGCGTTCAGCACCTCGTGCGGCACCCCCGCCCGCTTCAGCATCCGCGACAGCGTCTCGCTGACGTCGACCGAGACGGTGCCGACCAGGACCGGGAGCTCCATGGCGTTCAGCCGCTGGATCTCGGTGATGATGGCGTTCAGCTTCTCGCGCTTGGTCTTGTAGACCAGGTCGTGGCGGTCGTCGCGCTGCACCGGCCGGTTGGTGGGGATGACCATCACCTCCAGGCCGTAGATCTGGTGGAACTCGCCCTCTTCGGTCTCGGCGGTGCCGGTCATGCCGCCGAGCTTGTCGTACATGCGGAAGTAGTTCTGGATGGTGATGGTGGCCATGGTCTGCGTCTCGGCCTTCACCGACACGCCCTCCTTGGCCTCCACCGCCTGGTGCAGCCCGTCGGACCAGCGCCGGCCCTGCATCATGCGGCCGGTGAACTCGTCCACGATCATCACCTCGCCGTTCTGGATGACGTACTGCTCGTCCTTGTTGAACAGGGCGTACGCCTTCAGCAGCTGGTGGATGACGTGGATCTTCTCGCTCTTCTCCGCGTACTCGCGCTCGAGCGTGGCGATGGCGTCGCGCTTCTCGTCCACGCCCAGCTCGGCGTTCACCTCCACGCGGTGGACCTCCTCGCTGATGTCGGGCACCACGAAGGCCTCGTGGTCATCCGGGGCGAGGACGTCGAGCCCCTGGTCGGTCAGGTGCACGTTGTGCCCCTTCTCGTCCATGGAGAAGAGCAGCTGCTCCTCGAGCTCGTGCACCTTCTTTTCCTGCATGTAGTCGCGCTCGACCTTCCCCATCGTCTTCACCAGCCCGGGGTCGTCGGCCAGCAGCTTGAGCAGGCGCTTGTTGCGGGGAGATCCGCGGCGGGCCAGGAAGAGCCGCTCGCCGGCGGCGTAGCTCTCGTTCCCGGCGATGTCCTTCTCGGCCTGCGCGATCAGCTCGTTGACGATGCGCGTCTGGCGGCGGTAGAGGTCGGCCACCTGCGGGTTGTAGCGCGCGTACGCGTCGTTCGTCTCGTTCCCCACGGGGCCGCTGATGATCAGCGGGGTACGCGCCTCGTCGATCAGCACGCTGTCGACCTCGTCGACGATGGCGTACGCGTGGCCGCGCTGCACGCGCTGCTCCAGCGCGTGCACCATGTTGTCGCGGAGGTAGTCGAAGCCGAACTCGTTGTTGGTGCCGTAGGTGATGTCGGCCGCGTAGGCGCCGCGCCGCTCGGGCCCGTTGGGCTCGTGCAGGTCGATGCAGCCCACGGACAGGCCCAGGTACTTGTAGACGTGGCCCATCCACTCGCTGTCGCGCTGGGCCAGGTAGCTGTTGACGGTGACGAGGTGCGCGCCGCGCCCGGTGAGCGCGTTCAGGTACAGCGGCAGCGTGGCGACCAGCGTCTTCCCCTCGCCGGTGGCCATCTCGGCGACCTTGCCCTGGTGCAGCACGATGCCGCCGATCAGCTGCACGTCGTACGGCACCATGTCCCACACCAGCGGCTGACCGGTGACGGAGACCTCGGTGCCGACGAGGCGGCGGCACGCCTCCTTCACCGTGGCGAACGCCTCGGGCAGGATCTCGTCGAGCGCGGCCTCGGTGGCGCTCTTCAGGCGGCGCTCGGCGTCGCCCATCTCCACGGCCAGCTGCTCGCGCTCGGCGGCGCTCTCGGCAGAGCGCTTGCGCTCGCGCAGCTCGTCGAGCTCGGCCTGCACCTCGCCCGTGGCCTCGCGGATGTAGGCGCGGAACTTCTCCGTCTGCGCCTTCAGCTCGTCCTCCGAGAGCCCCTGCAGGCTCTCGAAGTGCTGGTTGATCTCGTCCACGATCGGCTGCAGGCGCTTCAGCTCGCGCTGGTGGCGCGTGCCGAACACCGCCCGGATCACGCTCTTCAACATCGGAAACGAACCCTTCCGCTCTTGTTTTCAGTCGGACATCAGACGATCAAAGTCCTAAGTCCTGGGTCCTAAGTCCTGAGTGGCAAAACTGTCGGACACGCCCGCGAATCTCGGACCCAAGAAACTTAGGACTTGGGACTCAGGACTCAGGACTTTCTTCTTCGCCCCGATACAGCCCCATCCGCTCGATGATCTCACGCACCGGCTCGGTCACCAGGTAGCGGATCGTCTCGCCCGCCGCGGCGCGGCGGCGCAGCTCGGTGGAGGAGACGTCGATCCTCGTGACGCTCACCGCCGTCGCGGGATACGGCAGCCCGGCGGGCACCCCTTCACCGCGCCGGGAGACGACGACCAAGCGGGCGAGACGGACCACCTCGTCCGGCTCCTTCCACTTGGGGAGGTCGCGCAGGTTGTCGGCGCCCGTCAGGAAGAACAGCTCCGCCCCGGGGTGCCGCGCCTGCAGCTCCCGGAGCGTGGTGACGGTGTACGACGGCCCGGAGCGGCGCAGTTCCAGGTCGCACGCCTCGAACCGTTCGTCGCCGGCGATCGCCGCGCGCACCATCTCCAGCCGTGCGTCGGGCGAGGCGGCCACGGCGCCGCCCTTGAACGGGTGCACCGCCGCCGGCACCCACAGCACCCGGTCCAGCCCGAGCACCTCCGCCGCCTCCGAGGCGGCGGCCAGGTGACCCACGTGCGGTGGGTCGAAGGTGCCGCCAAACACGCCGAGCCTCACCGCGCCGCCCGCCTTCCGCCGCCCCGTGCTACGGCGTCGGGGTGGGCGTCGACGCCGAGCCCGCCGCCGCGGCCGAATCGGCCCGCGCGGGGGTGGCGGCGGCGCTCAGCTGCCGGGCCTCGGCGCTCTGGGGGAAGTCGCGCAGCAGCCGCTGGCGCGCCTCCTCGGCCTCCTCGCGGTAGTTGATCTTCCCGTACGCCTCCACCATCCGCGCCAGCGCGGCGGGCGCCCAGGGCGTGTCGGGAAAGCCGTTGGCGGTGTCGTTGAAATAGATCACCGCCGCGTCGTACGCCTGCCGGCGCAGGTAGAACATCCCGTTCAGGTACGACTTGTAGGCCAGCTTGTCGCGCATCCCCGACACCCACTGGCGCACCGTGTCGGCCTGCGGCGTGGTGCCGTAGTACTGCGCGAAGCTCTCGCAGTAGGTGATGGCCGTCTCGGTGTACTGCTGGTCGAGCTGCGCGCGCGGCGACAGGTGGTGGTACGCGTCGCACAGGCGGTAGCGCGCCTCCTGCTGCTCGGCCTGCTGCGGATAGTCGGTGATCAGCCGCAGCAGCTCCGACGCGCTGGTCAGGTACTCGCCCGTGTGGATGTGCGAGATCCCCAGCGCCAGCAGCGCCTGCGGCATGCGCGGATCGCCGGCGGAGTTGGCGTCGACCCAGCGCTTGATGAGGTCCGCCGCGCGGGCGTAGCGCTTGGCCTGGTACGCGGCCATCCCGCGCACATAGGCCATCTCCGGGGTGAGCGGGAGCTCCTTCTTGAAGACGGCGCAGGCGGGCAGGAAAAGCGCCACGATGAGCGCGGGGGCGAGCCTGCGCCCGATACGGTTTCTGGTCATGCGAGCCGAGTACCCCGCCGGGCGGGGGGTTGTTCATTCCGTGTGGGCCCCGCGCATCCGGTGCACGGGGCGGGGATTTCCGCAAGGCGCGCGCCGCGCCAAGGCTGCCGTTCCGGCGGCGCGCCCGGCGCGGCGCATCCGTTTTCGTCAGGGTCCGTGCGCGTTCGGCAGGGACCCGCCATCCAGCGCGAGCCGAACCTCATCGCCGGAGTGCGTGAGTGCGGAAGTGCATGAGTGCGGATCGCGCAGCGCACTCACGCACTTCCGCACTCACGCACTTTCAGCTGGCGCCCGTCTCCCGCTGCCGCGCCAGCATCCCCAGGTAGCCCGAGACCTGCGCGTTCTCCGGCTGCTGCTGCTCGCAGCGGCGCCATTCGCGCTCGGCGTCGTCCAGGCGGCCGGCGCGGTAGTGCGCCAGCCCCAGGTTCGCGCGCGCGGCCACGAACGAGGGGCGCGCGTCGAGGATCGCCTGCAGCTCGGCCACCGCCTCGTCGGCGCGGCCCAGGTCGATCAGGGTGCGCGCCAGCTTGTTGCGGATGTCGAGGAACTGCGGGCGCAACCCCGCCGCCTTTCGGTACTCCTCCAGCGCCTCCTCGCCCGCGCCCGCCGCGGCGTAGGTGTCGCCCAGCTCGGCGTGCATGTTGGCCAGCCGCGCCGCCGCCGCGCTGCTGAAGCGGCCGCCGCCGGCCTTCTCCTCGTCGGCCTCGGCCGCGCGCTGGAAGCTCTCGCGCGCCTCGTCGATTCGCCCCAGGTCGTTCAGCGTGATGGCGCGGTTCAGGTGCGCCTCCACGTAGCCCGGGTTCAGCTCCGTGGCCCGCTCGAACGCCGCCAGCGCCTCCTCGCCCCGTCCCAGCAGCGAGAGGCAGAGGCCGATCAGGTTCTGCACGTCCGCGAACGCCGGGTGCCGCTCGGCCACGGGCTGCAGCTCTTCGAGCGCGGCGATGTAGGCGCCGCGCGCGAAGCTGTCCTTGGCCCGCGCGATCATCTGCTCGACGGCCGGGTCCAGCGCCATGCGTCCTCCGCGTGAGGTGAAGTCAGTTCCGCGCCGCTGCCTGCTCCGCGCGCCCCGTCAGCCGGGCCGCGCGCCGCGCCAGCATCCATCCCGGCACCGACGCCGCGGCCAGTACGCTCCCGCGCTGCAGCTTGCGCAGCGCGCGGGCGGCGCCCGGCGCCCAGCGGTCGATCCCGTAGCCGCCCTGGAAGGCCTCGGGGGTGAGCACCGCGGTCGGCCCGCCCGCCCACAGCCGCCGGTACTCGCCGCCGCCGGCGACGAAGCCGGTCGCCGCCGCCACCAGCGCGCCGCCGAAGCGGCCGTCGTGCGGCACCCGCGACGCGCCGGACACGAGCAGGTACACGATGGCCGCCACCGCCGCGAACGCGTCGTCCGGCGCCCGCCCCCCGGCCAGCGCGCGCGCCATCGCCAGCGCGTCGCCCAGCGGCGCGGCGTGGACGGAAGCCGCGGCGCGCGCCTCCAGCGCGGCCAGGTCGTCGGCCGTGCACTCGCGCAGCGCCTGCGCCAGCACCAGCAGGTCGCGGAGGGTGCCGCGCCGCGCGGGGTGGTGCACCACCGCGTGGGCCAGCACGTGCCACGCCTGCGCCCGCGGCGCCATCCGCAGCAGCCCGGGGATGGCCGACGGCCGCGCGCCCTCCCACGGATCGAAATCCCCGCCCAGGAAGGCCAGCGCGTAGTGCAGTTCGACACCAACGTACCCCGGCCGCGTCCGCCCGGCCAGATGAAAGCACCCGGGCGTGCCGGGCACCGGGTCGGCGTACTCCGGGCTCCATCCGGAGCGGTCCATCGCCGCCGCCAGCGCCGCCGCGTGTTCGGCGGAGAGGAGCAGGTCCACGTCCGAGACGTCGAGCATCTCGCCGCCCTGGGCCAGCGGCACGCCGCCCTTCAGCACCATCGCGCGCAGCCCGTGCTCGCGCACCATGCGCGCGAGCTCCGCCAGCCCCGCGCGCGCGGCCATCGCCCGCTGCAGCTCGATCGTGGCGCGCGCCTCCAGCACACCGACCGTCTCCGCCCCGGAGACCTGCATCGCCATCCGCACGCGCAGCGGCATCGCGCAGCGCTCGGCGAAGAGGAAGGCCTGCCACGCCGCCTCGCCGGCCCGCGGCGGCGGCGCGGGCTCGCCGCCCAGCAGCCGCAGCGCCCACGCGCGCAGCGCCAGCGCCTCCCTCACCACGCCGTCGCCGGCGGGCGCGCTCATCGCTGGGCTCAGCCGCGGCCGTAGCGGTCTTCGAGCCGGATCAGGTCGTCCAGCTCGGGGGTGCTGACCTCCAGGATCACCGCGTCTTCCAGCGCCTCCACGCGGTGCACGTCGCCCGGGCGCACGGTGATGCACTCGCCGGGGCTCATCTCGAAGTCCACGCCGTTGAAGTGGTACAGCAGGCGGCCGGAGAGCAGGTACATCGTCTCCATCTTCCGCTCGTGCTTCTGCAGGCTCAGCGCGTGGCCCTTGGTGACCTCCAGCACCTTGCCTGCGTAGCGCTCCTCGTGCGCGTACCAGATCTCGCGCCCCCACGGCTTGGGGACCACCTTCGGCGCCGTCACCGGCGGCGCCGCGGACTGCTGCTCGGACATGTCGGGGGAGCCTGGTAAAAACGTCAGGGAGATCGAAGAGAGGGTGCGGACGCGCGGTCCTACCCGCGCCCGAACAGGCGCTTCCACAGCCCGCCGCCCTCCAGCGGCGGCACCGGCTCCGGCGGAGCGCCCTGCAGCAGCAGCGCCGGGTTGCGCTCCATCAGCAGCGCGGCCTGCGCGGCGCCGCCGCGGCGCTCCAGCTCGGCGCGGCAGGCGGCCAGGTGCAGCGAGCCCCGGGTGTGGAAGTCGCTGCAAAGATAGTCCACCACGCCCGCTTTCAGTAGCCCCCACGCCACGTCGCGCGCCGTGGGGCCGTACTTCCCCAGCAGCGAGCCGCAGTTCACCTGCAGCAGCGTCCCGCGGCGGTGCCACTCGGCCGCGCCGTCGGGGCCGGTGTCGAGGTTGGCGTAGCGCTCGGGGTGCGCCAGCACCGGCGTCCACCCCGCCATCGCCAGCTCGAACAGCACCTCGCTCGCGCGCGGGGGCACGGTCATGAAGGGGAACTCCACCAGCACGAAGCGCGTTCCCGCCAGGCGGATGCGCGCGTCGCCGAGGGTGGGAAGGGGCACGTCCAGCATCACCTCCGCGCCCCGCTCCAGGCGGAGGCCGGGGAACTCGGCGCTCGCCATCTCCCGCAGCCGCTCCCACGCCGCGTCCACGCGGGTCAGCCAGAGCTCGCGCATCCCCTCGTTGATCGTCTCCGAGCCGCGCAGGTGCGGCGTGGCGATCAGCGCGGTCACCCCCTGCGCCTGGTACTCGGCCAGCGCGGCGCGCGACGCGTCCAGGTCGGCGGCGCCGTCGTCCACCCCGGGGATGACGTGGTTGTGGAAGTCGATCACGCGCGGACGCCTACAGCGTGCGGGCGGTGGAGCCCTGCTCCTCCACCAGGCGGCGGAAGTGCGGGATGGTGCGCGCCAGCCCCTCGTCCAGCGGCACCCGCGGCTCCCACCCCAGCACGTCGTGGGCGATGGAGATGTCGGGGCGGCGCACCTTGGGGTCGTCTTCCGGCAGCGGGCGCCGGTCGATGGACGAGGAGCTCGAGGTCTGCGCGATCACCTTCTCCGCCAGCTCCAGCACGGTGAACTCGTTGGGATTGCCGATGTTGGTCGGCTCCGCGCGATCGGAGAAGAAGAGGCGATAGATCCCGTCGATCAGGTCGTCGACGTAGCAGAACGAGCGCGTCTGGCTCCCGTCGCCGTACACCGACAGCGGCTCGCCGCGCAGCGCCTGCACGATGAAGTTGCTCACCACCCGCCCGTCGCCCGGCCGCATGCGCGGGCCGTAGGTGTTGAAGATGCGCACGATGCGCGTCTCCACCCCGTGGAAGCGGTGGTACGCCATGGTCATGGCCTCGGCGAAGCGCTTGGCCTCGTCGTACACCCCGCGGGGACCGACGGGATTGACGTTCCCCCAGTAGCTCTCCGGCTGCGGATGCACCTGCGGGTCGCCGTAGACCTCCGACGTCGAGGCGAGGAGGAAGCGCGCCCCCTTCGCCTTGGCCAGCCCCAGCGCCTTGTGCGTCCCCAGCGAGCCCACCTTGAGCGTCTGGATCGGCTTCTCCAGGTAGTCGACGGGAGAGGCGGGGCTGGCGAAGTGCAGCACCCCGTCGAGCGGCCCGTCGACGTAGATGAAGTTGGTGACGTCGTGCTGCACGAAGTGGAAGTCGCCGCGCCCGATCAGGTGCGCGATGTTGTCGGGGTGGCCGGTGATGAAGTTGTCCATCCCCACCACCTGGTGCCCCTCGGCCAGGAACCGGTCGCACAGGTGCGAGCCCAGGAACCCGGCCGCGCCGGTGATCAGCACGCGCATCCCGGCCGTCACCCCGCGCGGGCGGCGGAGTGCCCCGCCCCCTCGGGCACGGCGGGGCGCCGGCCGACGGAGAGGTAGCGGAAGCCCAGCTCGGCCATCCGCTCGGGGTCCCACAGGTTGCGGCCGTCGAACACCACGGGCTCCTTCAGCAGGGCGCGCACCCGCTCGAAGTCGGGCACGCGGTAGGGGCCCCACTCGGTCAGCACCAGCAGCGCGTCGGCGCCGGGAAGGCAGTCGTAGTTGCGCTCGCACAGCTCCAGCGAGCCCGTGGCCAGCAGGTCGGCGAAGTAGCGCCCCGCCTCGTCGCGCGCCTCGGGGTCGTGCGCGCGCACCTTCGCCCCCGCCACGCACAGCTCGCGCACGATGGTGAGCGACGGCGCCTCGCGCATGTCGTCGGTCTCGGGCTTGAACGACAATCCCCACACGGCGAAGATGCGGCCGGAGAGGTCGCCGCCGTACGCCTCGCGCACGCGGTCGGCCAGGAGGCGCTTCTGCGCCGCGTTCACCCGCTCCACCCCGTCGAGGATGGCGGGATCGACGCCGCAGTCGCGCAGCGTGTGGATCAGCGCCTTCACGTCCTTGGGAAAGCAGCTCCCGCCGTAGCCGATCCCCGCGAACAGGAAGGACGGGCCGATGCGGTCGTCGGAGCCGATCCCCACCCGCACCTGGCCCACGTCGGCGCCCACCGCCTCGCACAGCGCGGCCATGGTGTTCATGAACGAGATCCGCGTGGCCAGCATGGCGTTGGCCGCGTACTTGGTGATCTCGGCCGAGGCGATGTCCATGAACAGGATGGGGTTCCCCGTGCGCACGAAGGGCGCGTACAGCTCGGCCAGCCGCTCGCGCGCGTGGGGATGGTCGACGCCCACCACCACGCGGTCGGGCTTCATGAAGTCCTGGACCGCCGCCCCCTCCTTGAGGAACTCGGGGTTCGAGCAGACGTGGAAGGTGCGCCCCGTGTGCCGCGCGATGGCCTCGCGCACCCGCCTGGCGGTGCCCACGGGAACGGTGCTCTTGGTGATGACGATCTTGTCGGGCCCGCTCGCAGGCATGCTGCGCCCGATGGTCTCGGCGACCGACAGGACGTGCTGCAGGTCGGCCGAGCCGTCCTCGCCCGGCGGCGTGCCCACGGCGATGAACACGACCTCGGCGTCGCGCACGGCGGCGGAGACGTCGGCGGTGAAGGAAAGGCGCCCCTGGTCGAGATTGCGGCGCACCAGCGGCTCCAGCCCGGGCTCGTAGATGGGGATCTCGCCGCGCGAGAGCCGCTCCACCTTGGCGGCGTCGATGTCGGCGCAGACCACGTCGTTGCCGGTCTCGGCCAGGCAGGCGCCGGCCACCAGGCCCACGTAGCCCGACCCCACCACGGCGATGTGCATGCGTGCTCCGGAAGAACGGTGAAACGGCGGAGGGCACGCCGGGCCCGCCCGCCTTCAGTCATTGAGGCGCGCAAACGTACGCGCGCGCCCGCGCCCTCGCAACACGCGGGCCGGGGTGGAACGTATGCGGCGTGCGCTTGTATCTCCATGCCTCTCCCCGTTATACTGAAAGGCTGGACCATCGGGTCCGGTCCCTGTCACCCGGCCTCAGGCACATGCGAACGTTTTTCGGGCTCCTTCTCCTCGCCACCACCCTCGCCGCCCGGCCCCTGGCCGCGCAGGCCCCCGCCGCGCCGCCCCAGACCGACTCGAGCGCCTGGGCCGCGCTCACGCTGCAGCCGGGCGACCTGGTGAGGGTCACGGTATGGCGCGAGCCCGACCTCTCCGGCGAGTTCCAGGTGGACCCCGACGGCGTGGTGACGCTGCCCATGATCGGCCCGCAGACGGTGGCGGGCGTGCCGCTGCGGCAGCTGCGCAACCGGCTGGTGGGGCTGTACCAGGCCAACCTGCGCAACCCGTCCATCAACATCGTGCCGCTGCGGCGGGTGAACGTGCTGGGCGAGGTGCAGAAGCCGGGGATGTACCCGGTGGATCCCACCGTGAGCCTGGCCGGGGTGGTGGCCATGGCGGGCGGCGCCACGGGGTGGGGGCGGCTCGACCGCATCCGCATCCTGCGCGGCACCACCGTGCTGCTCGAGCGCGCCGACGCGGCGCAGACGCTGAACTCGGCGGGGATCCGCTCGAACGACCAGATCGTGGTGGAGCGGCGCAGCTGGCTCGACCGCAACAGCGCCACGGTGCTGGCCTCGGGGCTGTCGGTCCTGGCCACCATCATCACCACCGCCATCATCGTCAACCGCTAGCGTTCGCGCGACAAAGGGCCGCGCGGCCCAGGGCGAACCATGTCAGGAAGAAGCTTCAGGCACCGATGCTGACCACTCAAGCAGCCCCTCCGGCGGCGCCCGCCGCCGACGGAGACGAGCTGAACATCCGCGAGATCTGGAACGGGGTCCTGCGCAACCGCTGGCTGGTGCTGGGCACCACCCTGGCGGTGGTGCTGCTGGGGCTGGCCTACATCGTCCGCTCGCGCCCGGTGTACGGGAGCACGGCCACGCTCAGCCTGGACCTGAGCCGCCAGCAGCGCGACATCCTGTCGGAGCTCTCGCCGCTGGCGGGGGTGGGCGGGGCGGGGCGGATCGAGACGGAGATGGCCATCCTGCGCAGCCGGCAGATCGCCGAGGCGGTGGTGGACTCGCTGGGGCTGGCGGTGCAGGTGGACGAGCCCAAGCGCCCGCGCGCCGAGGTGGTGCGGCCGCTGGCGGTGCCGCGCAACGCCCCCGCCGGCACCTGGGTGCTGGAGCGTCGGGACGACGGCAGCTACTCGGTCGAGGCGAAGAAGCCGGTGCGCGGCGTGCGCGTGCCCCCGCGGGTGCGCATCGGGGTGCCGTTCCAGCTGGGCGGCGCCACGCTGGCGCTGGCCCCCTCGCTGGCCGACGACCCGCCGGGGCGGATCACGCTCACCGTCAGCCGCTTCGAGGACGCGGTGGCGGCGCTGCAGTCGGGGCTGGGCGTCAGCCGCCCCGACCCCAAGGCCGACGTGCTGGCGGTGAGCTACCAGAGCACCGACCCGGCGCTGGCGGCCGCGGTGCCCAACGCCGCCACGGCCACCTTCATCGGGCTCAAGGCCTCGTGGAACCGGGCCGAGGTGCAGGGCACCGTGCGCTTCCTGCGCGAGCAGGTGTCGCAGTACGCGGGCGAGCTGCAGCGGGCCGAGGAGGGGCTGCGCTCGTTCCGCGAGGCGCAGCGCGTGGTGAACCCGCAGGAAGAGGCCACGCAGCAGGTGCAGCGCCTGGCGCAGCTGCAGGCCGAGCGCGACCGGCTGCGCTCCGAGCGCGACGCGCTGGCCAGGCTGCTGAACCAGGTGGGCAGCGCGCAGCGCGCGGCCGACGCGCCCTCGCCCTTCCGGCAGCTGGCGTCGTTCCCGGTGTTCCTGAGCAACCGCGCCATCCAGGACATGCTCCAGTCGCTGACCGACCTGGAGAACCAGCGCGCGCTGCTGCTGGTGCGCCGCACCGAGCGCAACGAGGACGTGCGCGGCTTCGACAAGCGCATCCAGGACATCGAGCTGCAGCTGTACCAGATGTCGCGCAACTACCTGGAGGGGCTCGACAGCCAGATCGGCTCGGCCGAGCAGACGCTGTCGCGCTTCAACAGCGCGCTGGGCGCCATCCCCTCGCGCGAGGTGGAGTTCGCCCGGCTGTCGCGCAACCAGGAGCTGGTGGGCGAGCTGTACAAGCTGCTGCAGACGCGGCTGAAGGAGGCGGAGATCCGCCAGGCGGGGCAGGCTTCGGACATCCGCGTGATCGACGCGGCGCTGGTGCCCACCCGGCCCATGGCCCCGCGCCCGCTTCGCACCGGCGTGCTCTCGCTGATGCTGGGGCTGCTGGCCGGCCTGGCCGCGGCGCTGGCGCGCGAGGTGCTCGACACCAAGGTGCGCACCAAGGAAGACGTGCAGGCCGCCACCTCGGGGATGCCGGTGCTGGCGCTCATCCCGCGCTTCCGCCTGCAGACCGAGGGGCAGAACGGGAGCCGGGCCCGGCGCGTGTCGGGCGACCGCATCGCGGGGCTGCTGCCGGTGGTGCAGGCCAACCCGCAGAGCCCGGCCGCCGAGGCCTTCCGGGCGCTGCGCACCACGCTGGCCTTTTCCACCCTCGATCGCCCGCCGCAGGCGCTGGTCATCACCAGCGCGGTGCCGGGCGAGGGGAAGAGCACCAGCTCGGTGAACCTGGCGCTGACGCAGGCGCAGCAGGGCGCGCGCACCCTGCTGGTGGACGCCGACCTGCGCCGCGGCACGCTGCACAACCTGCTGCAGACCCCGTCGGAGCCGGGGCTCACCCACGTGCTGCTGGGGCGCGCCTCGCTCGACGAGGCGCTGGTGGAGGTGCCGGGCGAGCACGGCGGGGTGCTGCACTTCCTTCCCACCGGCGTGTTCCCGCCCAACCCGGCCGAGCTGCTGGGCTCCGACGCCATGGCGCGGCTGATGAAGGAGCTGCGCTCGCGCTTCGACGCGATCGTGCTCGACGCGCCGCCGCTGAACCTGGTGACCGACGCGTCGATCATGGCGCGGCTGGTGGACGGGGCGGTGCTGGTCACCCGCACCGGCTTCACCGACAAGCGCGCGCTGCAGCACGCGGCCATGCAACTGCAGCAGGTGCACGCGCGCATCTGCGGCGTGGTGCTGAACGACGTCGACGTGGAGGGGAGCGGCCGGTACTACGGCTACGGTTACGGGTACTCGTACGGCTCCTACGGTGTGTACGCGAACCAGGGCAACGGCAGCAACGGCAAGCACTGAGTCGCTCCGCCACCATCGTCGAGAGCGGCGGCATCCCGCGCGGGGTGCCGCCGCTCTCGTTTCCCCAACGCCGAAGAGAACCTCACGCGGAG
Source organism: Longimicrobium sp. (assembly GCA_036377595.1). NCBI lineage: Bacteria > Pseudomonadati > Gemmatimonadota > Longimicrobiia > Longimicrobiales > Longimicrobiaceae > Longimicrobium > Longimicrobium sp. The sequence continues at coordinate 110,186 of DASUYB010000130.1, forward strand.
ATGCGGAGAACTCAGTTCCGCACCGGCATCTCCGCGACTTCACGTCTCCGCGTGAGGTCGAGGATGAATTTGTATCACGCAGAGTCAGCAGGGTAAGCAGTGAACTGCAGTTCAACTGCTCACCCTGCTGACTCTGCGTGAGACCTGTCTGTTTTAGAATCTACATGAGGATGAAGCGGCGGCTCTCCGCGAGGGAGGCCGCCGCTTCGTCATCAGCAATCGACCGAGAAGAGATCAGGACGATGGCGCGCCGGCGAGGACGCCGCGGACCGTCTGCAGGATGCCGGCGGTGTCGAGGCCGTAGTGGGCGCGCAGGTAGTCCTGGTCGCCCGTGACGGACGAGAAGCCCGCGCGCAGGCCGATGCGCCGGAAGTGCTGCGGGCGCTCGTCGGCCTCCATCAGCACCTCGGCCACCGCGCTCCCCAGCCCGCCGATGATGCTGTGCTCCTCGACGGTGAAGATCGCGCCGGTCTCCCGCGCGGCCGCCAGCACCGCGTCGGCGTCCAGCGGCTTGAGCGTGTGCATGGAGACGACGCGCGCGCCCACCCTGTCCTCGGCTGCCAGGATCTCCGCCGCGGCCACCGTGTCGCGCAGCTGCCCGCCGGTGGAGATGAGGGTGACGTCGCCGCCCTCGCGAACCGTGATCGCCTTCCCCAGCTCGAACGGCGGCTCGGAGGTGTGGACGACGGGCTCGCCCGCGCGGCCCAGGCGCAGGTACGCGGGGCCGCGGTGGCGGACCAGCGCGCGCACCGCCAGCTTCGTCTCCACGGGATCGCCCGGCGCGACGACGAGCAGGTTCGGCATCGCGCGCATCACCGCCAGGTCCTCGGTGGCGTGATGCGAAGGGCCCAGCGAGCCGTAGCACATCCCCCCGCCCACGGCCACGATACGCACGTCGGCGTCGTGGTAGCACACGTCGTTGCGGATCTGCTCCAGCGTGCGCAGCACGGGGAAGTTGGCGATGGAATAGGTGAAGACGCACTTTCCCGCCAGCGCCATCCCCGCCGCCATCCCGGTCATGTTCTGCTCGGCCACGCCGGCGTTCACGAACTGCGGCCCCAGCTCGTCCATGAAGCCGTGGAACACGCCGAAGCCGAGATCCCCCGTCATCAGCACCACGCGCGGGTCGCGCCGGGCCTCGTCGGCCAGCGCCTCGATGAACGCGGTTCTCATGGGCGGGCAGCCTCCAGCTCGGCCAGCGCGCTCTCCAGCTCGTCGCCCTTCGGGCAGCGGTAGTGCCAGAGGAGCTGGTGCTCCATGAAGCTCACTCCCTTCCCCTTCACCGTGTGCGCGATCACCACGGTGGGCCGGCCGGTCTCCGCGGGCACCCCGGACAGCGCGGACCAGAGCGCCCGCACGTCGTGGCCGTCGACCTCGCGCACCGCCCAGCGGAAGGCGCGCCACTTGTCGGCCAGCGGCTCCAGCTCCATCACCTCGCTCACGCTTCCCAGGCTCTGGATCTTGTTGTAGTCGACCACCGCCACGAGGTTGTCGAGCCCGTGCTGCGGCGCGAAGAGGATCGGCTCCCAGTTCGACCCCTCGTCCAGCTCGCCGTCGGAAAGGAGGCAGAAGGCGCGGAAGTCCCGCCCGTCGCGCTTCGCGGCCAGCGCCATCCCCGTGGCCACGGAGAGGCCGTGGCCGAGCGAGCCGGTGGAGAGCTCCACCCCGGGCACCGTCTTGGTGACGTGCCCGGCCAGCCGGCTCCCGTTCAGGTAGAAGGTGTCGAGCTCGTCGAGCGCGAAGAAGCCGCGCTCGGCCAGCACCGCGTACACGGCCGCCGCGCCGTGGCCCTTGGAGACCACGAAGCGGTCGCGTTCCGGCCAGTCGGGGCGCGCCGGATCGACGCGCAGGACGCCGGAGTAGAGCACCGACAGGATCTCGGTCATCGAGAAGTTGGTGCCCACGTGCGAGCTGCCGGCGCGGCTGGTCATCTCCAGCGTGTGCCGGCGGAGCCTCCACGCCAGCGCGCGCATCGCCTCGAAGTCGGGCGCGGTCGTCAGGGTCTGCATCGTCACCCGATCACCGCCCAGGAGATGTAGGGGTCCCACTCCAGCCGGCGCAGCTCCAGCCGCCCCATCCCCAGGCTCTCGACCAGCGCCAGCGTCTCGCCCGGCCACATGGGGTTGTCGAGCTCGTCGAAGGCGATCACCGCCCCCTTCGGCATGCGCGGGACGAAGTGCTCGATGGCCGCCCTGGTGGGCTCGTACAGGTCCATGTCCAGGAAGAGCAGCGAGACCACGAGATGCGGATGCTGCTCGATGAAGCGCGGGATGGTCTCCACCACGTCGCCCTTCACCAGGTGCACCTTGTCGATGTGCCCCAGGAAGCGGTCGCGGTCGTACTCGGCCACCAGCGCCTGCAGCTCGTCGTGGCTGTCGGCGAACAATCCCCCGGGCACCACGTCGGCGACCGCCGTGGCGTCCTTCTCGTGCACGCTGGGAAAGCCCGCGAAGGTGTCGAAGCCGTAGATCCGGCGCGTCAGGTTCTCGGGCTCGAGCATGGCCGACAGCTTGGCCCAGCTCATGGTCCCGAAGCCCTTGAACACCCCGCACTCCACCACGCTTCCCTTCACCGGCAGCACGAGCCTGAAGATCTCGTACATGGCCAGGAAGCGCTTCAGGTGCTGGCGCCTGACGTACTTGGGAAAGTTCTCGAGCTTGATGTCGACGGGGTCGGGACAGGCCTCGAAGATGCGGGCGATGGCGGGCCCCACCTGCTGCTCGGCCTCCGTGCGGAATTTCTTCATCCCTCAGTGGACTCGTTGGGTGTGGCGCTCCCCGCCGTGATGGGGGAAGCGTCGGCGCCTTCAAGATACGCGCGCTCGTCGTCGCTCAGCGACCATCCCGTGGCCGCCGCGTTCTCCTCGGCCTGCCGCGCGGTGCGGACACCCGTCAGCACCACGGCAACGCCGGGCGCGTCGAGCAACCAGCGGACGGCCGTCTGCGCCGGGGTCTTCCCGTGCGCCGCCGCCACCTCGCGCAGGCGGTCGAGCGTGGCCAGGTTGCGCTCCAGCGCCTCGCCCCGGAAAAGCGGGCTGCGCTGCCGCAGGTCCGTTCCCTCGAAGGCGGAGCCGCGCCCGTACTTGCCGGTGAACAGCCCCTGCGCCAGCGCGTTGTACGTCATCACCGCCATCCCGTGGCCATGGGCCGCGAGGTGGATGACGGCCTCGTGCCCGCGCTCGGCGAGCGAATACGGCAGCTGCAGCGACTCCAGCCGGGCGGCGCGCTGCCCGCGCTCCACCAGCGCCGCGTCGAAGTTGCAGCAACCGAGGACGGCGACCTTCCCCGCCTCGCGCAGCCGCTCGGCGGCGCCCAGCGTGTCTTCCAGCGGCGTCTCCGGGTCGGGCCAGTGCAGCTGCAGCAGGTCGATCCGCTCCATCCGCAGCCGCCGCAGGCTCGCCTCCACCGCCTGGGCCACGTAGCCGGGGGAGAGGTCGCGCCGGGTGCGTCCCGAGGCGTCCCAGCGCACGCCAACCTTGGTCGCCACGACGGCCTCGTCGCGGCGACCCGCGAGCGCGCGGCCCAGCACCTCCTCCGCGTGCCCCAGCCCGTAGACGTCGGCCGTGTCGAACAGGCTGATCCCCAGCTCGAGCGCGCGGTGCACGGCGCCGATGCTGGCCCGGTCGTCGGCGGCGCCGTAGTCGTAGCCGCCCATGGCCGCGCACCCGAAGCCGATGCGGGAGACGCGCACCCCGGTGCGTCCCAGTGCCACGGTCTCCACCCGCGCCTACCCCTCGGCGGCGGCGGGCTTCTTCCGCCGCGCCTTGCCGGCGACAGCCGCCAGCGTCAGGAAGATGATGCGCAGGTCCTCGGCGAACGAGCGGTTGCGCACGTACTCCACCCGCAGCCGGTTCTTCTCCGCGCGGTAGCGGGTGACGAACAGGGTGTGCGGATCCTCGCTGCCCAGCACCTCGTCCAGCGCCACGAAGCGGATCGACGAGTAGTCGGTGATCCCCGGCTTCACGGTGAGGATCTCCAGCTCGTCGCCCGCGTACTCGCGCGTGTGCTCCTCCACCTCCGGCCGCGGGCCGACGACGCTCATCTCCCCCGAGAGCACGTTGAGGAGCTGGGGGAGCTCGTCGAGCTTGTAGCGGCGCAGGAAGCGGCCCACGCGGGTGATGCGCGGGTCGCCCAGCGCCGTGGTCGTTCCCATCCGCTCGGCGTCGGGCCGCATCGTGCGGAACTTGAAGATGCGGAAGCGCCGCCCGCCCAGGCCGATCCGCTCGCCGCGGTAGAACAGGGGCCCGCGCGAGTCCAGCTTCACCGCCAGCGCCACCGAGAGCAGCAGGGGAGAGAGCGCCACCACGCCCGCCGCGGCCGCGGCCAGGTCGAAGGCGCGCTTGGCCGCGGCATAGCCCCGCCCCGCGCTCACCGCGCCACCGCCCGCGGGAAGGAGAAGGCCCGCAGCTCCGCCACGCCGGGGAAGGAGTAGTGCGCGCCGGGCGAGCCCACGGGGGGCGGCACCCGTCCGGGGAGCGGGGTGAGCGCCCCCGTCTGGGCCACGTGCCGCACCACCTCGGCCAGCAGGCGCCCGCCCGCGCGCTTCTTCTCCAGCATCAGCTCCAGGAACGACCCGCACCCGGTGACGCGGCACCCCTCCGCCGCCAGCAGCTCGCCCGCGTCGACCTTCGCGGTCATCGCGTGGATGCTGGTATACGACACCGCCTCGCCGCGCGCCACCTCCCAGAAGGTGCCGAAGTGGCCGCGGTACTGCGGGAGCCGCCCGTTGTGCACGTTCACCGCGCCGATGCGCGGCACCTCCAGCACGCGCGCGGGAAAGATCACCGGCGCGCCCAGCGACAGCAGGAGGTCGGGCGCGGCCCGGCGGAGCAGCGCCAGCGTCTCGGGCGCGCCGATCTTCTCCACCTCCACCACCTCGCTGCCGCCCTCCGCCAGCGTGTCCACCCAGGGCAGGTGCAGCCCGTACGCGCGGTCGCGCGCCGTGGCCGGCCGCCCCAGCTTCCACGCGGCCAGCACCCGCTCGCCCAGCGTGCGGAAGCCCAGCTCGGGGCGCGGCGGAAGCAGCACGGTGAGGTCCGGCGCCGGCCCGCCCGCCTGGCGGTACGCCCGGGCGAACACGCCGCCGAAGGTGTCGGCGGCGGTGGTCACCGCCACGATCTTCACGCCCGGACCTGCGAGCAGAGGGCCGGCTCGTATCCCAGCCCCTTCACGTATTCCACGAAGCGCGCCAGCACCTCGAAGTTCTCGGGCCCGATCCCCCGCTGGAAGCGCTGCGGCACGTCGCCGGGGATCTCCTGCTCGGCGAAGGGGACGAACTCGGCCGGGTGCGAGTAGAAGACCAGCGTCTCCGCCCGCCGCGCCACCCGCCGCACCGCCCACAGCACGCGCGCGAGCCCCAGCACCCGCAGCGCGCTCATGTTGATGGGAAAGAAGTAGGTCGACGGCGGGATCTCGAGCACCCGGCTCGATCCGCGCGCCCCCAGGTTCTCGCGCGCCGGGCGGTACGGGCCCAGCGGCGCCCGGTAGTAGCGCAGCGAGTTGGGCCGGCTGTACCCGGTGGTCAGCCGCCGCACCGGCACCGACGAGTCGTATTCGTACTCCAGCTCCTCCAGCACCCGCAGCGTGGTCTCGCTCACCCACAGGTTGGGGGCGCGGAAGGCCACCGGGCGCACGCCGCTGGCCTTCTCCACCGCCTCGGTGGAGCGCTCGACCCACTCGCGCTGCGAGGCGTACGGCGCCCGCTGGAAGTCTTCCTCGCTGGCGCGCCCCTTCTGCCCGTGCTCCCAGCCGTGGGTGCCGATCTGGTAGCCGCGAGCGGCCCCCTCGCGGATCAGCGCGGGATACGCCTCGGCGAACCGGCCGGTGATGAAGAGCGACGCCGGGAGCGCGTGCTCGTCGCAGAAGCGGTAGAGCTCCTCGAGCCCCACCTGCGATCCGGGGATCCAGTCGACGTCGATGGTGAAGAGGAACTGGCGCCGCGGGGCCTTGCCGTTCGGATTCACGAAAGCGCGTACAGGGGTGAAAGGGTTGCGCCCCCGGGGCCTCCCGCGGGGGAAGGCCAGGGGGCGGGGGCTCAGGCGTCCTTGCGCGGGCCCTTCATGGAGATGGCCGACATCCAGGCGTACTTCCCCAGCGGCTCCCAGCGCAGGGCCCACTGGTCGAAGCGGTCCAGGGCGTTGCGCAGCGGGATGAACGCGCGCGTCTTGCGGAACGGCACCGCCAGCAGCGAGAACAGGTGGAAGTAGCGCACCTCCACCTGGTCGAAGTAGTGGCGCAGGCGCCGGATCTGCTTCACCCCCAGGATGTGCGGCACCTCCCACGGGGTGCGCAGGTGCGGCGTGAGCTTGCGGTAGGTGTGGATGAACGGGTTGTGGCGCAGCGCCTCGAGCGCCAGCATCTGGCCGCCCGGCTTCAGCACCCGGCAGCACTCGCCGATCGCCCGGTCCAGGTCCACGTGGTGCAGCGCGCCGTACACCACCACCACGTCGAAGCTGGCGTCGGGGAAGGTGAGGTTCTCGCCGTCCATCACCTCGTACGAGCAGAGGTGGCCCACCCCGGCGCGCCGCGCGTTGCCCTCGGCGTTCTCGATCCCCTCGGGCGAGATGTCGATCCCCACCACCGTGGCGCCGTAGCGGGCGGCCAGGATCCCGTTCTCGCCGCTGCCGCAGGCGAAGTCCAGCACGCGCACCCCGGGGCGGCAGCGCGCGCGCAGCCACTCCTTCTCGTACTCTTCCAGGCTCTTCTGGATCGAGTAGTACTTGACGTTGGCGAAGTGCTTCTTGAACGCCTCGGGGTCGCGCACCAGCGTCTGCAGGTCGGCCTGCTCCTCGGCGTTGGTGTCGGCGTAGCGCTCGTAGCCCTGCAGGATCTTGCGCCGGTTGCGCGAGTGCTCGATCTCCTGGAGCTTGCGCTCTTCCAGCTCTTCGATGTTGTAGTGGACCCTGGCCATTCCTCTGCCCTGTTCGGTTTCGGGGGGTGCGGACGCGGGCGCCGCGGCGGGCGCGAAGCCCTCCGCCGGGCGCGGACCCTCGCGTCAGTCGCCGGATTCGCGGCCCCGCGCGCCCAGCCGCGCGCGCGCGCGGCGCCGCCCCGCCGCCAGCCTCCGGAAGATGCGGTCGTGCTGTTCGCCCGCGATGTCGAGCGACAGGTTGCGCAGGTAGTACTCGCGGCCGCGCCGGCCCATGGCGTCGCGCTCGGCGGGGCTCATGCGGGCCAGCTCCACCATGGCGTCGGCCATCGCCGCGGGGTCTTCGGGGGGCACCGCCACCCCGCCGCCGGCCTGCAGCACCAGGTCGGCGGCGTCGCCGCGCACCCCGATCAGCACCGGCCGCCCCGACGCCAGCGACACCTGCGTCTTGCTGGGGATGGTGCTGGCCAGGAACGGGAAGTCGCGCAGGTGCACCAGCAGCACGTCGGCCAGCGCGTTGATCTGCGGCATCTCCCAGTACTCGCGCCGCGGCACGAAGCGCACGTTGGTGGCGCCCAGCTCGTCGGCCAGGCTGCGCACCTCGTCGCTCAGCGGCCCGGTGCCCACGATGGTCACCTGCAGCTCGGGGCAGCGCGGCGCCGCCAGCACCGCCGCCCGCACCACCGTGTCGATCCCCTGCAGCGGCCCGATGTTGCCGGCGTAGATCACGTTGAACTTCCCGTCCAGCCCCAGCTCGCGCGCCAGCGCGGGGTCGCGGGGGACGGGGCGGAAGGCGTCCTCGTCGGTCCAGTTGTAGATCACCTCCACCTTCTCGGCCGGCACCCCGCGCTCCACCAGCATGCGCTTGAAGCCGGGCGAGAGCACGCTCATCACGTCGGCGCGGCGGTACAGGAAGCGGCACCAGGCGCCGATCAGCCGCTCGGCCACCTTCTGCACCCGGCCGGCGGGAAGCATCCCCGACCCCAGCACCGTCTCGGGCCACATGTCGGCGATGTGGTGCACCACCGGCGCGCCGCGGAACCACTTCAGCAGCAGCGACGCCAGCCCGTTGGTGGGGGGCGGCTCGTACAGGTACACCACGTCGGCGCGGCCCACCAGCGCCACCCCCAGGGTGGCGGCCGAGAGCATGAAGCTCAGGTAGGTCCAGATGCGCCGCAGCGCGCGCGTGTCGTGGCTGGGATAGAGCGGCACCCGGAGCACCGGGATCCCGTCCATCGTCTCCCACTGCCAGGGGCGGATCCGGTAGCCGGGATACACCTTCCCGCCCGGGTACTGCGGGAAGCCGGTCAGCACCCGCACGTCGTAGCCGCGCCGGGCCAGCCACCTGGCCAGCGGCAGCCCGCGCAGCGCCCCCGGCTCGGGGTCGAAGGTGATGGTCACGAACACCACGCGCGGGGCGCGCCCGCTCTCACTCCGCGGCAAGCGCCACCTCCGCCCGCGAGCCCGCCGCGTGGCCGGCCGCCGCGCGCGGCGGGGTCACGGCGTACTCGTTCAGCCACAGGTCCAGCATCAGCAGGCCGAACACCTCGCGCGAGAACTTGGTCTCGGCGTGGAAGCTCATGCTCTTCAGGTCGTACAGGTCGCGGAAGCGCGAGTTGGAGATCTGCTCGCGGATGAATCCCGCCGAATGGTTCACGAAGGTCCCGATCGGCGTGGTGAAGCCCATCTTGTCGGTGCGGTGGATCACCGAGCGCGGCAGCGTGCCCCCGGCCAGCCGGCGGAGGACGGGCTTCAGGTCGCCGTTCCCCAGCATCGCGCGCGGGTCGAGCTTCTGCACATGGCGCACGAGG